>JAFIGB010000497.1 GCA_020831705.1 Candidatus Sumerlaeia bacterium
ATTAATGCCTGAAAGCTTGGGAAATTGGTGAGGCTGGCGGGTGCATTTTGGTTGATGCTAACCGTTCCGCTGAGCGCGGGGAAAGCACCAACTTGGAGCGATCCACTGGCTACAGATACAGATGAGCAAGTAACATTACAACGGTAATACGTTAAAGCTGGATCAGAAACCGTAAGTGTAGGATCGGTTTCTCCTACCAAATCAGACCAGGAAACGTTGTCCGAAGACGATTGCCACTGATATGTCTGACCAATACCCAAGCTTAAATTGGGCATCGTGAGGGTAGCGTCTCCACCAGCACAGAATAGGGTGTCAGTAGCATCCAGATTTCCGGGAACCGGCGGACTGTCGCAAGGTTTGAGTTCGAACGCTCCGGGGGTTGGACTGGTAAGTGAACGCGTTTCACCCTCAATATCCGTGGTAACCCCGGTGCCGGTAGCGCCTAAATTCGCAAGTTGATCGCCGGGCATGAGTACGCCAACAGAAGCTCCTGCAAAGGTTGGATCAAGAAATACGGAGTTTAGGTCGTTGTTTAAAACCGGCTGCCAATCAATAAGGGCATCGTAGTTGGTGGTTCCTCTTCTGGCAAGTATTCCAGATGGATTGGTGTTGAAGAATACATTGTTATTTGAGGTGGGAGATGATGTTGAATTGCTGAACCAAATTTGGTACTGAACTCCCGAACTTCCATTATCAATGTAAAAAATATTGTTTTTTAGGTCAACATTTGTTGCAACGCCAGTGTGATAAAAGCCGGCAATAGTGCTGACACCCGGGTGGCCTGAGTGATCTAAAACAATGGAGTTGTGATAAAAATCAATGTTATTTGAAGTTCCTAATATGTAAACTCCGTATTGAATACCATTACTGTTGATGTTATAACAGATGTTGTTGTACATTTTCAAAGGATTCATCGCCGATGCACCTCCGGTACCCGTTAAATAGAAAGGATAAGCTGCAGTTGTTGTCACTAAGTTGTTGGCAATGTCGTGCACTTTGTTAAAGGAAATTTCTGCCGGCTCACTCGAACTAAAGTAAATTCCATAATACGTGCTTCCCGTATTGCGACCCGCTCGGCTGATATCGTTTCCAATGATTTCTGTACCCGCTTGTTGACTACAAAAAACACCATATAAGGCCATATCTTCCATCACACAATTGATGATTTTGTTGCCTTGAGAACGGTTTATCGCACTCTGTCCAACCATCGTGTAGGAATAATACCCTCCAATATTGTGGTTGTTTTCAAAGGTGTTAAAGCTTCCGGAGGCGCCTGTGGTAGTAGCTCCGGTAGGACTGCCACTCATAACTACATTGGCAAAGAATGTTGAAGTAGAGGATATTGGGACTTCAATTCTACAGTTTTTGATGATATTGTGGTCGGCTTCATTCATCAATTGAATACCCCATGCCCACGTGCCTAAAGCTTCAATGTTTAGGCTGTCTATGATCATGTAATCGGTACCGTTTAACATCAAGGCTGCACGCTCGTTGGTGTTGGTTGCGGTATGAGTAAGTAGGTTGCCATTTCCATTTATTGTAATGGTGTTGGTTGCGCTTACGCCGGGAATTTCACCAAATTCTACTCTTTCATCGTACGGGCCTGTATTAGGAACGACTTCAATAACGACCGGGCCGGAAACGCCGCATTCTAAAGCGTTAATTAGTTCGTTAAATGAAGTAAAGTTGGTCGCTGATGCTGCTGTATTTTGGTTAAGCGTATAGTTTCCTGATAGCGGATCAGTTAAAGATATTTCAGCAGCCGTTGTAGTATCTGATAGGCCACTAACGGAACAAACATTATACGAACGAACCCATACATTTTGCGTAAGTACTGTATCCAAAACAGCCCCGGAATCAACCAGGGTCCATGGACCTAAAGGGGTAGGCGCCATTTGCCAGTAGTATTGAATGCCTAAATCACTTGTGGCGCCAAGGAGTCCCAATTGAAAATTAGAACCGGAACAAGCCAAAGGTGGTATTCCCCCGATACTTCCGGCATTTGGTTGACCGGAACACATTGGAGGAATTGTATAGTAAACCAGCACCCTGAACGTACCGTCCATAACGTAATTGTAAAAATCATCACAGGTGGTTCCGCCCCAAGTCCTGAAGGCATTGAGTTCAAAATGGATATCGCCACCACCAATTACGTTGTTGGCAATGTCTAATCCTGTTCTGTTGTAGCTGAAGATACCTCCTGTGCCAGAACCCATATCCAGCACGTTTTCAGCTAATCCTCCCGGGTTGGTACATCGCAGGTAAGAGCGCTGCTCACTCATAAAAGCACCATTATGGGCCTCCATGTCATAATCCACGGTTACACTGTCAATTATGGCAAATGGAGGGATATTTACGGTAAGTATGCCGTTGCACGGGCTGATAGAGGTCGTGGTTGGGCTTGTATTGTATTCAGTGCCAATGTTCCCGTTGTAAACAGCAAAGGCGGGGCAGCCAGTAGCCATGGTAATAAAAATTGGAGAGGTAAAAGCCGAAACACTGCCGGGAACACATTCCACCTTAGCGCGGTAATATGTCGCAACAGTTTGGCTGGTTTGGAAATTTTCCTGGTCGGCACCAATAATCGGATTCCAAGTAGCTCCATCAATAGAGGATTCCCATTGGTATTCAATGCCGCCTCCTATGGTTGGGTTTTGAACAGATAATTCAATATTGTCGCTGGGGCAAGCAGTTGAAAAATTACTTAAAGTTTGCCCCGGAGGGTTTACCCCGGTGCAATTCGCTCCGGGAAGGAATGTGATTTGACAATTGTATAGGCGTGCAGTACCGGTTGTTAAATTCCCAGTTATCACACTTGAACTAGAAGTTCCTACTGCTTGGTTTGTTAGCGTATTGGTGTATTCCCAAAGGAAGGCGCCGGTAGATCTATCACCAACTCCTGGGTTCACTTCCCAGTCAAGTGCTATTTCCAAACCGTCTCCTGTGTAGGTAAATGGTGAAGAGAATGTCAGTTCAACCCAGCTATCAGCGGCAGCCGGAATGTCATTAGCGTCCATGGCTAAATTTTGATAAACTAAAGTGGCTCCCGCAATCCAGGTATTGAAGTTCTGGTTGTTTACCAGAGCTGTAGCCGTAGAATTTTTCGCATAGGCGCGATAGGTCGCTGTCCTTCCAGGCGATAAAGTATGCGGCGAAGTTTTTCTGTAGGCGATTTTGGTTATGGTAGATCCAGGGGTAATTCCCGCTGCAGAAAGATCGGCCTGAGTTAATAATTGAACACTTTGCGCGAAATCAAATGCCGAAGTTGCGGCGGAACGATAGATTGGAGCACCGTTTTGAGTTGCAGTTGATGCTAAGTTACCAGTTCCTATGACAACCACAGTGGGGTTGGGACCAATATATTCACCGGTGGTTACCCTACATCCCGTAGCTGTGTTACAAGCAGCATTACCAGCTATGTGAAGTCTATATGTCCCGGCTGATGAGATAGAAGCTGTTAATGGCGTTAATCCATGGTCAATAACGTCATTACTAGCATCGGTGAGCGTGAGATAATCAGAAGCTGTACTGGATGCAAACGAATAAACCCCGCCG
>JAFIGB010000341.1 GCA_020831705.1 Candidatus Sumerlaeia bacterium
GACAGGGTGGTTTTCCCCGTCCCCGAAAGGCCAAAAAAGAGGGCCGTGTCTCCACGGGCCCCTTCGTTTGCCGAGCAGTGCATCGACAAAACACCCTTTTTCGGCAACTCGTAATTCAGGACCGTGAAGATACCCTTCTTCATCTCACCGGCGTACTCAGTACCGAGGATCACCATCTCCTTCTTCTTGAAGTTGATCTGTACCGAGGTGTCGCTGGTCAGGCCACGAAGGTGGGGGCTGACCTTGGTCATCCCTGCGTTGAGGATCACCCAGTCCGGATCGCCGAAGTCCTCCAACTCCTCGTTGGTGGGCCGGATCAACATGTTGCGCATGAAAAGGGCATGGTAGGCCCGGGCGCAGATCACGCGCACCTTGATGCGGTTGTCCGGATCCCAGCAGGCGTATCCATCAACGACGAAAATTTGCGGGCGCAGATTGAGAAAGTTGATGGCGCAATCATAGGCGATCTGATTGATCTCCTCATCAACAGGGGCATTGATTTCCCCCCACCAGATATCATCCCTGGTGGATTCATCGGTGACAACACGCTTCTCCTTGGGGCTTCTGCCGGTCTTTTCGCCGGAATAGGCGATGAGGGCGCCGCTGGAGGCCACATGATAACGTTCCGGCATGAGGAGCGCCGCCTGGTAGAGACGGGCAATGGACCAGTTTCGGTGAACCTTCTTCACCGTGATACCGTACTGGGTAAGATCGATGGTGTGTTCCATGGGTGGGTGCCAGGTTCCTTTGTGGAGAATCGCCCCATGGCCGGAGAAGTGTGACCGCTGTGGTGCCGTTTTCACGCCAACCACGCCGAAGCCAACCACCGGGTTTCAGACATCGGTGGTTCCAGATCTTCGGGCGCGGGACTCCATCGTCCATTGGGCGAGGAATGTTCCGGGGTCAGCACTGGGCGAACGCCGGTTCAGGGCATATTTATTTCAACGCAGCCCCGATTATTCCACGGTCCACATACGTCGATGGCGAGTCAACTGCTCTCAAGAACTTCCTCAATTATTCGTCGAACCCGCGGTTCAACCGCCAGCCGTTCCTCCGCCTGCTCCAGGGTAAAGCGCCCCGTTGACAGAAGAATGGAAAGGGGAACGATCTTCTCCCGCTTCACCGCACGGGACACGCACGCCGTTACCGGCGTCGCCTCGATCTCTTCCTGTGTCTGGGACTTCTTGAATACTGCGTGGTGCATCGCTGCCCGTGCAATGTCGGGGGTGACCTGTGCCAGCGCGGAGATCAGGCCGATCGCCCGGTCGTAGAGCTTCGCGTTGGAGATTCTCAGGTCGATCATCACGTTGTTGTACACCTTGCCCGAGAGAACATGCCCGCCGCTGCTGATGGCATTGAGGGCGAGCTTGAGCGTCAACTCCGCCTCGTTCTGCATGTTCGACACCGGACCGGTGCTCGTGATGTCGAGCACGCAATGGTGACGGACGCCGTCGGGGAGGTCACCGGCCTTGGGGCGGTCGGTGGTCACAAGGAGCAGGGCCGTGTCGGCCTTCTTCCGCGCTGCCTCGCCCAGCAACCGGGCCGTGTTGTCACCAACCGTCTGGATCGCCACACCAATGACCAGGTCGCCCTTGGAAATGTCGGGAAGGATTGTCTGCTCGAAATAATCATGGCCGATTTCATACGCCTTGCCGCGCGCGCGCATGTTCGACGTGCTGAAGCCCATCGACTCCCAGCCCTCGCGCAGGTAACCGCGGACGTCGAAGTACCCCGCACCGAAGGTCGGCGGGCATTCGGAGGCATCAATGATCCCAAGGATACCGGCGGCTCCACGACCGATGTAGTGGATCCTCCCACCGGAGCGCAGCGCTGTTCCCGCCATGCGGACCAGCGTGGAAAGACCGTCTATATTGCTATACGCACCGTCCACGGCGGTGCGGAAACGGCGGATGTATTCCAGCACCCGCTGACGCAGGGGAAGAAGGTTGTCCTCCGCCAGGCCGGGAAGGTCGTTCCCGCCACCCGCCTCGGAGGCAACAATCTCCAGCGCCACAAGGAAGCCGGTCTCAAGGACGATCTTCGTCATCGAGCCACCCTTCATGCGGGTCGATCCCGTGATCCCCTCGGGACCATAGACGGGATTGAGCAGCAGGAAGCGTGGATGATCCAGCGAGCTGGTCACGACGTCCTTCACGGTCTTGTCCCAACCCTCGATGGGTCGGTCACGGGCCGCGGATGCGGGGTTAAAGCCGACGATGACCGCCTCGATGGGGTTGTCGCTTCCAAGGCAGTAATCCACCTGGCCCGCCACGTAGGGGGCCGAAAGACCCGCCGTGATGCCGATATACATGGCCGTGGTGATCTTCTCGGGGAGGACACTCTTGAGATCCTCAACCGAGGCCGGCACACTGTCCTCCGCGGCCTCCTGGGCCTGGATCAATCCGGCCTCGCCGCCCGCCATTGTATAGCGGAACACCTCGGGGAGGCGCTTCTCCGCAAGAACCTTGTTAAACTCCATCGAGAGGAGATGGGCAAACCGCCCGCTGGTACCCGCCCCGCTGAGCACGACAATGCCGTTGCTGTCGGAGATGACCCGGGAAAGCTTCCATGCAAACCGGGCAAGTGCCTCGAGGATGACCTCGTCAAAAAGCGAGGGGTGAACATCAAAGCCAGCGAACATCTGGGCATCCGTCTGGCGGAACATGCGGACCATACCGGCCGCATCGACCGTGTCGAGGGTGAGGGTGAGCGGATTTGGGGCTTCCGTCAAGGACCTGGTCATGGATGAATTATTCTCCTGGAGTCATGGAAAAGGGGGGCGGTTCGGCCGGGGCCGGACCACGCTGGGGGCCACCGCAAACAGGTGCGGCACCAAAAGGAGACGCCTTCTCCTCCCCGGGGGAAAGGAAAAGGCGTCGTGATTGCTGATTGATTGACAATCCGGGGGGTACTCCGGAGGCACTCAGAGGGAAGACCGCTTAGTTCGCGGGGGCTTCCTGCTGGGGGGCCGGGGCTTCCTCGGTCGCCGGTTCGTCTGCTTCATCCTCATCATGGGATGCGGGAAGCTCGACAAACTCGATGTAGGCCATTTCAGCGGCATCACCGGCACGGCGACGGGTCCGGATGATCCGGGTGTAGCCACCGGGGCGCTCGGCGAACAGGGGGCCAAGCTCCTCGAAGAGCTTGTGAACCGTCTTCTTGTCACCGACCTTTGCGAAGGCCTGGCGGCGATGGTGAAGGGTTCCCTTCTTGCCAAGGGTCACCAGTTGCTCCACGTAGGGACGAAGGATCTTCGCCTTGGTGATTGTTGTTTCGATGCGGCCATGGGCCACAAGGGCGCGGGTGAGGTTGCGGAGCGTGGCATTACGATGCCCCGTGGGCCGACTCATCCGGCTGCGATGCTTTTTATGTCTCACGGCACGTTACACTCGTCAGGGGAATGGGAGGGGGAGTGCGGAAACCGCCGCTCCCCCAAAAGGGGTTACTTGGCGTCGCGGGCAGGAATCGGGATTCCGCGCTCGTCGAACTCCATATTGAAGGAAAGGTTCATCTCTTTAAGGATGCCCTTGATTTCAGACAACGACTTGCGGCCGAAGTTGCGGTACTTGAGCATGTCGCTCTCCGACTTCTGAACCAGGTCGCGGATCGTCTTGATGCTCGCGGCTTCGAGGCAGTTGAACGAGCGGACAGAAAGCTCCAACTCCTCGATCGACTTGTCGAGAAGGCGCTGGATATCGCTGTCCTCGGAGAACTCTCCGTCGGCACCGTCCGCACCGGCGACCTGCGAGCTTTGCTGGTCCTCCATGCGGATGAACAGGTCAAGGTGGTCGCGAAGAATCTTCGATGCGTAGCTCACCGCTTCCTGAGGGCGAACCGAACCGTTGGTCGTCACTTCCATGATCAGGCGATCGTAGTCCGTACGCTGGCCCACACGGGCATCGGTCACCTTGAAGGAGACCTGGCGAACGGGCGAATAGACAGCATCGATGGGAATCACGCCGATGTCTTCCTCGTCCTCCATCGCGCGATAAATCGCGGGCTGGTAGCCGCGACCCTGCTCAATGAGGACTTCCATCTTCAGGTGGCCTGTCGAGGAAAGCGTGGCAATGGGCTGGTCGGGGTTGAGGATCTGGACATGGCTCGGAAGCTGGAAATCGGAGGCCTTGACGACACCCGGTCCCTTCACTTCCAGAAAGGTGGTGGCGCTACCATGAACACCATCCATCTTGAACACAACCTGCTTGAGGTTGAGAATCACATCGTTGACGTCTTCCGATGCGCCGGGAATACCGCTGAACTCGTGGCGGATGACCTGCTCGGCGTCCTCGCCCTTGCGGCCCGTGTCGATGGAATAAAACCGAACACTGGTTGCCGCAGCCCCCTGAATGGAGGAAAGCAGCACGCGACGAAGCGAGTTACCGATGGTGGCACCAAAGCCGCGCTCGAAAGGCTCGGCAGTGAAACGACCATAAGTATCGGAAAGGGTCACCTGGTCGGGGACCAGATGGGTGGGGCGGATAAGCGGTTTGAGATCCGGTGTGTCCGTCATAAGCAGTCTAAGCTCCTTTTGTTGAGCCGGTCAGGGATTAGCGGGAGTACAATTCAACGACGAGCTGCTCGTTCACGTCGATGTCATCCAACTCTTCCCGCGACGGCACATTGAGGAATTTCACGGAGAAATCCTCCTCGTTGTACTCAAGGAAGGACTTGCGACCACCCTTGCGCTCGAGAAGGGAAAGACCCTCCTGCAGCAACTTGACGTTGCGAGACTTCTCACGGACGCGAACCACTTCGCCGGGGCGAACATGGTACGACGGGATGTTGACCTTCTTGCCGTTGACTTCAATATGGTTGTGGCGGACGAACTGACGGGCCTGGGCGCGGGTCGTTGCAAAACCCGCCCGGTAAACCACGTTGTCCAACCGCGACTCGAGAAGCTGGATAAGCACCGTGCCCGTCACGCCCTTAAAGCGGTCGGCACGGGCGAAGTAACGCCGGAATTGGCGCTCCAGCACACCATATATGTATTTGAGCGTCTGCTTCTCGCGAAGCTGCACTCCGTAGGTGGAGAGTTTGGTGCGGGCCTGGCCATGCTGCCCCGGCGGATAATTGCGCTTCTCAAGGGGATGCTTCCCATTGATTGAGCGCTCGCCCTTCAGATGAAGGTTCTTGCCGATGCGGCGTTCCAGCCTGCAAACCGGTCCTCTATATCGAGCCACAGGTTCTATTCCTCCTGAGGAAAGTTACACACGGCGCCGCTTCGGAGGGCGGCAACCATTGTGGGGAAGAGGTGTCACATCCTTGATCACGTTGATACGGATGCCCACCGTTTGAAGCGAACGAATCGCACTTTCGCGCCCCGGACCGGGGCCTTTCACCATTACGTCGCAGCTTGTCACGCCATGATCCTGGGCAGCCCGGGCAGCCTTTTCAGCCGCCAGACCCGCCGCAAACGGCGTGGACTTACGCGATCCCTTGAAACCAGCCGTGCCGGCAGAACCCCAGCTCAGCGTGTTCCCCGAACGATCCGCAAACGTCACAATCGTGTTGTTGAACGTGGCATGAATGTGAACGATGGCATGCGCCACATTCTTGCGGACCTTCTTCTTTGTCGTTGCCTTGGCGGCAGCCTTCTTGGCCATCGATCAGCTCTCCTTACTTCTTCTTGCCGGTGACGGTCTTTTTCGCGCCCTTGCGGGTACGCGCGTTTGTCTTCGTGCGCTGGCCATGGCAGGGAAGACCCTTGCGGTGGCGCAGACCACGATAACAACCGATCTCGTTGAGACGCTTGATGTTCTGGCTGACTTCACGCCGAAGGTCACCTTCGACAGGCACCGAGTTGGCAATGATCTTGGCGATCATCACCACCTGGTCATCAGTCAGATCCTTTGTGCGGACCGAAGGATCCACACTGGCTTCCCGAAGGATACGCCGTGACGTTGTCAGCCCAATCCCGTAAATGTAAGGGAGGGCAAATTCAACCCGCTTCTCGCGGGGGAGGTCGACGCCTGCTATGCGGGCCACGATAAAACTCTCCTTTAACCCTGACGCTGCTTGTGGCGCGGGTTTTCGCAAATCACGCGGATCACACCACGCCGCCGGATAATCCGGCACTTGCCACAGATTTTCTTCACAGATGCGCGAACTTTCATAATGCGCTCTCCTGTCTCATACGGTGGGGGTCAGTCAATCCCGCCCAAGCGGCATTGTCCAGCTGCCATCACACGCCCGCCCCCGGTAACGTGGTCAGGATTTGTTGCGGTAAGTTATCCGCCCACGGGACAAATCGTAGGGCGAAATCTCCACCGTCACCTTGTCGCCCGGCAAAATACGAATGTTGTGCATCCGCATCTTTCCGGAAATATGCGCCAGAATCTCCATCTCATTTTGGAGCCGAACGCGGAACATGGTGTTGGGGAGTTTTTCCTCCACCACACCTTCCACTTCTATTCCTTTTTCCTTGGCCATAGACGACTTAGCTTCTCTCGTAAGCGGCACAAAACCGCAGCGGTTCGCGACCGCGAATCCCGATTAACTCCCGCAGGACCCCCACATGTCAAGGGCAATCCAACCCCGACAAGTGCCAGACCCACGTCAAACCCTTAATACATCGGATCCTCGGGACACTCGGTCAATATTTCCACACCGTCGCGCGTTACCGCCACCGTGTGCTCAAAGTGCGCTGAAAGACTTCGGTCCTTGCTCACGACCGTCCAACCGTCCTTCAACTCTTCTGTCGCGCCAGTTCCCACGTTTACCATGGGTTCGATGGCCAGGGTCAAACCGTGGCCAATTCGGCGGCCGCGCTCGCGACCGTTGTTGAAAACTTTGGGATCCTCGTGGAGCTTGCGGCCAATACCGTGACCCGTGTAGTCCTCCACAACGTGGAAACCACCCCGCTTCACGGTCTTCTCGATCGCCGCACCAATGTCGCCCACCCGACCACCAACCTTCGCCGCGGCAATTCCCGCCCGGAGCGACTCCCTGGTCACTTCCAGCAGCCGCGCCGCTTCCTCGCTGATTTTCCCCACTCCCACCGTGTAGGCACGGTCGGCGAAAAAACCATCCAGGATGACACCGCAATCGATGGAGACGATGTCCCCCGAGACCAGCTTGCGCTTGCCCGGAATTCCATGGACGACTTCCTCGTTCATGGAGATGCAAAGGGTGTTGGGAAAGTCATAAAGACCAAGGAATCCGGGGGTCGCCCCGGCCTCCTTGATGCGCGAGTAGGCAATCTTGTCGAGTTCCAGCGTGGTGACACCCTCGACGGCAGCACCGACGACTTCCTTGATCACGCGCCCCAACAGGTGCCCGGCACGACGCATGGCGTCGATTTCCTCGGCACTCTTGAGGTAGACCTCGTTGCGGCTGCGTGTTTTGGGGAGAATGTCTTCCATCACCTTGATTCGGGGGACGTCCAATCGGGCCAGGGGTTCGTGTGCGTCAGTAATTCTCTTCGATAATGCGGGTAATCTTGCGGTAGACGTCATCGGCGCCCGCTGTGGCGTCGATGGTGTAGAGCACGCCGCGTTCGCCGTAGGTATCGAGAACCGGGGCGCTTTGGCTGGAGTAAACCCGGAGGCGTTCGCGGGTCGTTTCCGGGCTGTCATCGACCCGTTTGGTCAGTGGTCCCGAGCAGACGTCGCAGACGCCGGCGACGCGGGTGGGGCGAAAGTAGGCATTGAAGGTTGCCCCGCAATGGCCGCAAATCCGTCGCCCTGTGAGCCGCAGAAGGATTGTTTCCTCGGGAACGTGAAGGTTGATGACCGCTGGAGGAACCAGATTGAGGGTCTCACAGAGGCCGTCGAGTCGGTGAACCTGCTCAACCGTCCGCGGGTACCCATCGAAAAGAAAGCTGTCGGTGTCTTTCCGTTTCGGGGCGATGATCGACTCAAGAAGGTCGGTCACCATGTCATCATCCACCAATTCCCCGCGGGATATGACTTCCTGGGCCTTGATTCCCAGTGGGGAGCGCGCCCGGATGGCGGCGCGCAGGGCATCTCCCGTGGAGATGTGGGTCATCGAGTAGTGATGAACAAGGCGTTCCGACTGTGTGCCTTTCCCTGATCCTGGAGGGCCAAACAACACCAGGTTCACGCTCTCAAGACCCTCTCTTTACCGGGAACACGCCAGTTCCTGGCGGGTTCCGAATTTGTTTCCTTCCAAAAAGAAAGAGGACTCCCCCACCGGTCCGGGGACAGGGAGGGGAGGACCCGAAAATCAGCGCATGCGCTTTTCAGCCCACTTGCGGGCACCGGCACCGCCCTGTTGGCGGCGCGACTTGAAGCCATCGTAGTGGCGCATCAGAAGGCGCGACTCCACCTGCTTCATGGTGTCGAGCACCACGGCGACCACGATGATCAGACCCGTGCCACCGGCGAACTCCGCCATTTCAAAGGGAAGATTGAAGCTTTCCATCATGACCTGGGGAAGGATGGAAACCGAAACAAGGAAGATGGCGCCAACGGTTGTGATGCGTGTCATGACCTTGTCGATGTAGTCGGCGGTCTGCTTGCCGGGGCGGTATCCGGGCACGAAGGCCCCCACCCGGCGCAGGTTGTCCGCCACATCGGCAGGATTGAATACAATGGCCGTGTAGAAGAAACAGAAGCCACCGGTCAGGATAATGTAGATGAAGGTGTAGGCATTTGCGGCCTTGAGGAGGTTGAAAATCGACCCCTTGTCCAAGCCGAAAGCATTGTAGAGGTTATAGCGCGATTGTCGACCGAAGAACTCGCCAATGAAGCCAAGCTCGCCGCCCGAAGCACCGATCCAGCCGAAGATCGTCGTCGGCAGGGTCAGGATCGCCATGGAGAAGATGACCGGCATAACGCCCGCCGTGTTGACCTTCAGCGGCAGGTAGTTCGTCTGGTTCATCTGAAGCCGCCGCCCACCGGCTGCCTGCTTGGCATGCTGGATGGGGATCTTGCGGGCACCTTCCTGAATCAGGACGATGATCGCCGTGGTGAAAAGGCAAAGGCACCCAACCACAACCAGCCAGATCGGCCGGGTGTCGCCCATCTGGACGTTCATCCAGGAGATACGGGCGTAGGGAACGTAGTGCACCATGATGCCAACGGCAATGAGGAGGGAAATACCGTTGCCGACACCCTTTTCGGTAATCTTCTCGCCGAGCCACATCAGGAACGTGGTACCCGCGGCAATGGAGACCATGGTGATGAGAAGGAAGAGGGCGGGCTGCTGGCGCATGAAGGGGGTGATCCATTCAGGCTGGGAAAGGACGAACATGCCGATACCAAAACCCTGAACGAATGCGAGCCCAACGGTCCCGTAACGGGTCCACTGGGTGATCTTCTTGCGGCCTGCCTCGCCTTCCTTGGAAATCTTTTCCAGGCGCGGCCAGACAACCATGAGGAGCTGGAGGATAATCGAGGCGGTAATGTAGGGCATGATGCCCAGCGCCATCACCGTCATGTTTGAGAATGCGCCACCGGTGAACATGTCGGCCATGCCAAACATGCTTCCCATCAGGCCGGAGAGGCCTTCCTGGAGACGGGCAACGTTAATGAAGGGAACCGGAACGTGGGAGCCGATCCTGAAAATAATCAGGATCATGAGGGTGAACAGCACCCTCTTGCGCAGGTCCGGAACGATAAACATGTTCTTCAGGGTCTGGAACATTCGCTATTTCAACCTTGATTACGGATGATTCCGAAGGGGGGCGTGAACATGGAAAACGAGGCAACCTTTGAAGGTCGCCCCGTTTCAGCCATTATTGACCGATTAATCAACAAGATCCGCCTGCCGCTTGAATCTTCGCCGACGCGCCCGGGGTCACCTCGTCAACCTTGACCGTCAAGGCCTTGGTCAACTCGTTGCCACCGTGGCTCCGTGCAGTAACACGGATCGGCATTTCTTTCTTTTCTTCCTTGATCAGGCCTGCCTCAAGGAGGGCCGCACGATCCACTGTCGCCCCCGACTCGAACTTGTCGTCGATGACGGAGAGACGAACCGTGACGAATTTCACTTCGCGGGTCACTTCCTCGAAGGAACCACCCGCCTTGGTGATCTTCTCCTGGGCCGACTTGCTGACCTTGTCGAGGTGAACCTTCAGCGACTTGTTCAGCTCGCCATTGCCGAGAACCTTCACCGGCTGGGGCCCCTTGAGGAGACCTGCCTTCTTGAGGGCCTCACGGTCAACCACCGAGTTGGCCTCGAAGTACTTTTCAAGGCTCGAAACATTCACAACGGCATAATCCACACGGAAGGGGTTCTTGAACCCGCCCTTGGGAATACGACGCTGAATGGGGATCTGGCCCCCTTCGAAACCGTCATCGGTACCCTTGGCATGGCCGGAACGGGCCTGAGAGCCCTTGTGGCCCTTGCCTGCGGTCTTGCCCTGGCCGCTGCCGTGGCCGCGACCGAGACGCTTGACCTTCTGACGGCGACCGGGATCGCCTGGTAACTCATGAATCTTCATGCATCCAACTCCTCGACATCCAGAAGGTAACGGACGGTGTTGACCATCCCGGTGATCTGGGGATTGACTTCTTTTTCCACCTCATGGTTGAGGCGGCGAAGGCCCAGGGCCTCAACGGTGCGCTTGTGTGACTCACGCACGCAAATCGTGCTCTTCACGAGCTTCAGGCGGATCTTCTTCATGATCTTGCTATCCTTCTCGGCGCGAATAAGGATCCGAAAGGGCAGGGAATCCTTCAAAGGGGAACAGCC
>JAFIGB010000347.1 GCA_020831705.1 Candidatus Sumerlaeia bacterium
CATCCGGACCGAGAAGTCTGTAAGGATTCAGAGGACTCGCTTTGTCCAGAGTCTTATTGTATTGAATGCGCCACCCATCTATTGTTGCAATATATTTCCAGAATAACAGACCACCAACAGTTGGGGTTCCAGGAAGTTTTCTTACGCCCATGCTTTTTTCTCCTCTTTTTGAGTAATCAAACATTCCCCGAAGAAGTGAAGTGGGGTCAACCGGTTTTGCGTGGTAAGTAACGTGAAATGAACCCATTGCAGTAGTAATTAATTTTGCTTTAAACAAAGTATTTTTGAGAAAAGCGGCACCAATTCCCCGAACTGCCCCCCGTGAAAAGGCCCCAAATTGGAAGGGTGCTCGGGTTTGCCAGGATGTTCATAAATTGGGTTGACGCGTGTTTCTGTATTGCAAACACTAGGGATATATGTAGTTCAAAAATCCCCGAAGGGCCAAAAACCCCAATGAAAACTCACTCCACCCCTGCAATACCTGTGTGTCATCATGGCATTGGCGCTGCACTGGTGCTCCTCCTCCTCACCATCACCCAGATTGCCGCCGCCCAGATTCAATTTTACGAGGAGGACTTTGAGCGAGAACCCTTCCAAATCCTATCAGAATTCCTGATTGAAATGGATGGCGAAGTTGACCTGGAGGACAATGCATGGCCCTTTCTCTACAACGCCCAAATTGATTCCAGGGGCGCTTACACGTTCGGTAGCAGTGACGATCTGACAGAAAAATGGTTGATCACCCCCCCGCTTCATCTCGAGGCCGGGGTCACCTATGACATTTACTTTGATGCCTTCAACCCGGAGGTACTGGACGTCTTTGTGGGAACCTCATCGACGGGACTTGGAGGATTGGACGGGGAATCCCTCCTTTATTCAGGAGCCTCCGCCGGCACGGGACTTGTCACGGTGCTGGAGAAGTTCACTCCCACAACAACCGACCACTACCGTCTCGGATTCCGGGCCGGATCCCCGCAGACCGGCACACTCGAAACTGTTTTGGACAACATCAGGGTCATGGTGGAGGGCCTCCACCTTATCTCTGTGGGGGATGCGATTGCAGACGAAAGCGACGAGGAAATTGGCTTCCCGATCACGATTGATCCCCCCCCCACATCAGATATTGATCTCTACTATGAGATCATCCACCACACAACGTCCGACGATGACTTTGATGACTTCATCACTGGGATGATTACCTATCCTGCTGATGGGATAACCAGCCAACGGGTGTACGCTGTTTGGCTATGGGATGACGGCATCCCCGAACTCGAAGAGACCTTTACCTTTCGATTTTCCAACCCAAGCCAAGGCTATCTCTATCGCGGGGAAGCCCGGGGTGTCATCCGGCGCAATAATTTCGACACCCTCCTCTTTGAGGACTTCGAAGACTCCACCGACACAACAATGGCGGGCTGGACGATTACACAAACCGGGAATCCTGACTACCAGTGGAGATTCTCCACGGTGCCGAGATTGTTCATCCCCATGTTCAGCGGGCGCTACGCCTTCATGGACAGTAGAGACAAGATCTTTGCCGGTTCCACTGCAGAGGACTGGACCCAGCGGGTTGCCGGCTATCTGGAATCGCCTTCCTTTTCGACAGTGGGGTATGAAGTCGTTCACCTCAACTATAACTATTACGCCGACCAACAAAATATAAATTATCAGGAAGTACGCACCGAAATCTCCGTTGATGGTGGGGATAGTTGGATCACCGTTGTTCAGAACCCACCCGTAGACCCGGTGTTGGAAGTCGCTTCCAAGGAGTCCATCAATCTCTCCGCCGTCGCCGCCGGTTACCCCGATGTACGAGTCAGGTTCTCGTTCGACGACTTCGGTTACCTCAACGGACACTTTGCGGTCGATGATGTGGAAGTGATCGCGGGCACACTTCCCCCGGAGTTCCGCATTGTCGATACACAGACCATCACTCCCACCATCAATCCTGGAGAGAGTGTCGTTTTCGAAGTCTCCCTCGATGCACCGAACACCAGTGGTGAGGACATCGTGGTCAGCTACATGCTGCGTGGTGAGATCAATCAGAACGACTTTTCCGACCCCTTGGACGGCACCATCGTCATCAGCCCCGGGGAAACGACGGAGACCATCACTTTTGCCTCCATTGACGACGACTTGGTCAAAACTGACAGGGGCATGGTGCTTGAACTGTCCAACCTCCGGGGCGCGGGAGTTTTTGGGGTCACTGATGGGAAAGCCCGCGCCACTTTGCTGAGGAACCCCACCAATCTGGGCCCTGCCCTCACCAATGCCCGTGTCTATGCCACTGCTTTCAAAAGGACCGGATTCCTGCAGCGTAGCATGTCCTTGATCACAACAAGCCTTGACAGCACGGAACTGGTGGGAACTCTCGCAGAGACATTCCCCCGGCCGGGAGTCATTACCGCAGACTCCTCCGATCCCAATGTCCTCATGGGCTTTGACGCCGAGTCGGGTGATCTCTTCAATTACGACCTGAGCAGCGGCGTGTTGAGTACTCTCCACCCCCTGAGCGTCCCACCCACTTTATTCGACACCGAAATCAACGACATCATACTTACCGATACGGCACCGGGCGGCGCCTATCTCCTGACGACCGAAGTTTTTACGGGACTCAGCTATAACAGGCTACTCTCCCTCGATATTACCACCGGAGAGGCATCGGTCATTGGAAGAGTCATTGGGACCGACCGCTGGAACCTGATCGGTGATCTGAGGGCCATTGCTGTTGATTCGACAGGGACAATCTATGCCATCGACGCCAGACGCTTCCTTCTTAGCATCGACCCGGAGACCGCCCTGGCCACCATCGTTGGAGACACCCTCGGCGTCACCCTCGCCAATGAAATCTACAGCATTACCGTCGATCCGCAGGACGACTCCCTCTACATGGTCGCGCGCACCAACGAGTCGCCCGATATACCTGCTCTCTACTACATCGACAAACAAACCGGTGCCGCAGCCTTCCGTGGCCTCCTCGGCAAGAATATCCCGGGAATCGATGCCGATGACACCGGAATTTACGGCCTTGTAATCACCGAGGATGTCACACCGCCCCCATCCGTCCTCTATGTGGGAAGCACCAGTGCCATCGAAGGGGATGAAACCAATACCTCGATGGATTTCACCATCGAAATCAACCCACCTCTCGCTTCTCCGGAAACCGTGGATATCCTTCTACAAGATTTAACGGCCCGCGCCGGTATCGACTACATCGACAACTCCCAGACAGGCGTCACCGTCCCCGCCGGAGTCTCCAGCTTCACCTTCCCCGTGGAGATCATCGGGAATTACAGGCCCGAGCAGGACAGGGTTCTCTCTCTGACACTCTCCAACCCCTCGGGCGGCCTCCAACTGAGCCCCTTCAGCCCTGCCGATTCCACCGGCACCACTGCCTTTGGAACCATTATTGACAACGATATCGTGGAAATTACATCCTTCGACTTCAACAACGGAACGGATGGCGAACCACCGGTTGGCTGGGATCAGTTCCTCGCCGATGACTTTCAATCACCCCCCCTCTATGGCAGAGGCTTCAGGGTCGCAGTTCCCGGCGAACACACGTCCCTGGATAATACCGGTGAGTCCGGGATCGATGGCACACCCTTCGTGTTCTTAAACCATTCCCGAGACAATTCGGCGGGCTTATCGTATCGTGCCTCCTCAAACGCAGTCCTTGTCACACCTCGGGTCGACACGACCGGATTCCAGTTGGGTGTGGTCTTGAAATATGATCAAGTCTGGATCGGAGGCAGCTTTACAGTCTTTGCAAGGGATGCCGATGGGGATGGCCCCTGGATTCAACTCGAAGGGGTTGGCGCTCCACAAGGATTCGTGCAAACACCCAATATTGTCCTCCCCGATGAGGTCATCTCAGAGGGCACCGAGATCGCCTTCAGCTACGCCGTCCCAGCCAATGACGGCGGCCGTTTGGTGATCGACAACATCAGCTTCCTTGGCCAACCGCTGCCTTCCGGCTTTGTCACCATGGAAGTCCCATTCCTCAACACCATTGAAGGCGATAGCGGCGATCTCTCCGACGGCCCGCCGCTGTTCCTCAGCGACCCCGCCCCGAACACCATCGAGGTTGGCTATATATTCACCGGCGGAACAGCCACCCGCGGCGTTGATTACCTTGCCGATGCAAGCGGCAGCTTCTTCATCCAACCCGGCGAAACAGAGGCGACCATTCCCCTTCAAATCGTGGGGAATGATCTCGCGGAATTGGACAAAACCATCGAATTCACCCTCTTTGTCGTCTCCGGCGATGCGCTGTTTGCTGACAATCAGACCGATTTCGTGGTCACCATCGAAAACGACGACATCCCGGCATACGGCAACCTGATCGCCTTTGATCGTGAGTCAAGGACCTTCCACGAAATCGATTATGCAAACGGTTCCCACACAGCGTTCCGGGAAACGGAAGACCAGTTCACCGGCATGGATTTCTTTGATGAAGACCTGGACGATCTCTATATGATCCGGACAACGTCCCATCCCTATCGCCTGGCCTTGCTTGACCTTTCCACCACGGACTTCGACATCCTGATCGGCCCGGAACTTTCCGGCATCGCCGAGGAGGAAATTGTCGCCACCATGGCTTACGACTGGTGGTTCGACACCATGGTCATCTGCACCTTTACCCCCGCCGGTGTATTCAGCTATTACGAAGTGGATTTGGATACCGGCGACACATTCCTTCTCTCCACCATTGATTACTTCGAAGGTGGTATCCTGCCCGCATCCATTGGATTCGATGACCAGGGGAATGGATATACAATGGGTGCCACCCTCCCGCCCGACTTTGTTTCAGGATTTTATGCGGTGGATGTCGATGAGGGTACCATCGATCTCATCGGTCCCACCGGAGTTGGCAAAAACTGGTACACCACAGGAATGTTCCTCGACTGGGATCCTGAGGATAACCTGTTCCGTTCCATTTACTATTGGAACACTCCCGAAGACAGTCGGGGCCCCCAGCACTACGGAACATTCGACCTAGACACCGGCGAGTTCACCAGCCTCGCCGTCTTCGACGAGAGCATCTTCTTCACCGGCATGGCAATTCGCGATGCCGTGTTGGAAGGGCCGGACGTTGAATTTGATATACTGGAAGCCGTCGTTCAGGCCGACCAGGTTACCGTCCACATTAACTGGACGACATCCTTCGAGGTCGATGTTGAGGGCTTCCGTGTTTATCGCGCCGACGGCGAGGACCTCGGTGATGAGATCACCACAAGCCTCATTCCCGCCGAAGGCGACGAAGACACCGGTGCGAGCTACACCTTCACCGATCCCGAACTCCTCGTACCGGGCGAACTCGTCCGCGACTACATCCTGGTGACTGTCTATCTCGAAGAGGACGACAGCCTCCACGGACCCTTCGGCTTCGTCCTGGAAGAGCCGATCAGCAACATTGGCGACTGGTGGATGATCCACGACTGACCACCCGGGCCGGAAGGAGCACATGAAAGCTCCTTCCCCGCCAAACAAACACCCAACAGCAACAGCAGCCATCCCCATCCCCCCGCGAGAGACTTGCGGGGGGATGGCCCATTAATAGACAGACCCACCAGGAAGACCGGCAGACAGCGTCAGCCAAGAGGGGGAAGCAAAGCGTAAGGAATTTTCCCGACTACTTTAGGAAATCCGCCAAATCGAACCTTATCAACCTTGGCATCTTAATTATTAACAGCAAGTCGGAGAAGAAATTTGCCGAGTGTTTCGGCCTTCACTTCCAACACACTCACCGGTGAGCCTCCACCACCTTTCTGTATCCCCCAAGCCCAAGCCTCTCAGTTTTTTTGCAAAAAAGCCCCCAAAAATCTTTGCGTTGTCCACTTTTGGGTTGCCCTGGAGCCGCTCTCTGCAACCTTAATGCGCTATTAGTTTTAGATGTGTCGGTTTTAATGCCACAAGGATGCCAAAGCCTTATGAACTCCCTCATCAAAGCGGGTGCCGTTGGGCTGTTTGCCCTCGCCGCCGCGCCAATCTTTGCCCTCTCCGGCAGCGGTGATTCCGCTCCCGGCACCCTCGACACTGTCGCACCCACGCCGGGTGTGGCTTCGCCTCCTGTCTCTGCGCAGGAAACGCCTATTGTTATCACATTTAGTGGCGCAACCGACGGCGACGGCGTGGGTCTCGCCTCTGTGGAACTATGGGTTCGCACCGATACCGCCCCATGGTCATTCTCCGGCCTGAGTGACACCGAACCGGCTGGTTCGTTCTCCTTCACCCCCGCGGGTGATCCTGGCGAGATCGACGACGATTATTACTTCACCCTCGTTGCGGAAGATGCCGTCGGCAATCGCTCCACCGAGCCTGCGGGCCTTGTCGGCGACGGCGACGGTGCCACCACCCTGGACACCGCCAGCAACGTGGCGGACTGGATGGAACTCGACCAATGAAAAAAATAACCCTTCAGCCTTCAGCCCCTGGCCGCCGAAGCCTTGGCGCAGGAGTCTTCATCCTTTGTGCCCTGTCGACTGCGCTCATCGCGGCGCCGATTGTTTCCAATGTGGAATTCGAGCAACGGCCAAGCGGCAGCGGTACCACTGAAATCTCGGTGACCTACGATCTGGTCTCAGATGATGCACCCTCCACGGTATCGCTCCTTTACTCCCTCGATGCCGCGCCCTATGAGTTTGCCACCGCCGTTACCGGCGACGTGGGCGGCGGTATAGACACGGGCACCGACAAGGAAATTCTTTGGTCCGTGCCGGACGACCTTCCTGGAATCGAAAGCGACAATTTTGTCGTACGGGTACTTGCGGAGGATGGGCTTCCCATCGAACTCAGCATTTCTGCCACAGTGGCCGAAAACAGCCTCACCAATGACCCCAACCAAACAGTGACCTTTGCTTTCAATGAAGCAGTTATCGGATTTACGTCTGACGATGTGACCGTGACGAATGCCAGCAAGGGAGCCTTTGCCGGATCCGGCGCTGTCTATACGCTGGATGTCACCGCGATTGGCGATGGCACGGTATCCATACAAGTACCAACCGCAGCAGCAACATCGGCCAGTGGCACCGGCAACACCACCCTTGCAGCCGGGCCATACAGCTTCGAGGTGAATGCAACGCCACCGACACTCACGAATGTGACCATTTCCAGCGATAATCCCAATCCCGAAAGGGCCCGGGTGGGAGAGACCATCACCCTGTCACTTACGGCCAGTGAGAATATCACTGTTCCCAATGTGACTATCGCTGGCAACAGCGTCTCTGTGACCGGCTCTGATGACAGCTATACCGCTATCTATGTTGTTCAAGTCCCTGATGAAGATGGTGTTATTCCCTTCACCATCGAAGGCTTTGAGGATATTGCCGGAAATGTGGGAACCACTGTCACATCCACCACGGACGATTCTCTGGTCATCATTGACAATACGGAACCGGCCATTGCCTCCATTGATCCTCCCGATGGATCCTTTATCAATTCCCCAACAGAGTTTTTCATCACCTTTACAGAGGAAGTGACCAATCTTTCCCCAGGTCAGTTCACCGTCAATGGCTCTCCCGCTGATTCGGTAACGGGCTCGAATCCCTACGCCTTCAGTGGTTTTGCTCCCCCCGCGCTGGGATCCGTAACTGTGACTTTCGTTGAAGGCTCAACATCTGATCTCGCTGGCAACGCCCTTCCTGAGGGGGGAACATGGAGCTATGAGAATGAGTTGATCGAATTTGTCTCCGTTCCCGCAGGCACCTTCACCATGGGGGCATCCGATGTTGGAGATGATGCAACTCTCGCAGCTGCAGATGAACTCATCAATCACGAGGTGACACTCTCTGCCTACGAGATCGGCAAGTATCCCGTCACATCCGCCGAATTCGCCACTGTCATGAACTGGGCATTGGCCCAGGGGCTCCTGGCTTCAAATACGAATGGAGATCCTTACACCGGGCAGTCGAATGTGTACCTCATGGCTCCCGATGCAACCTCCACTCGCCGACTTCTGTTTAGAGTCCATGTCCCACCAAGCACACTGGGCCAGGCCCAAATCGAATGGACAGGGACCGGCTTTGGGACACGAGTCCGTGGTTCCAATAATATAGATTTTGCGAATCACCCAGTAAACCATGTCAGCTGGTACGGAGCAGTAGCCTTCTGCAATTTCCTCGCAGAAATGGAAGGCAAGCCGGTTGCCTATGACCTCTCCACATGGGAACATATCGATGTTGACCCCCTGGAGGAGGGTGTTCAATTTGTTGCGAGTCATCGCCTCGCCACGGAATCTGAATGGGAACGGGCTGCAGGATGGTCTCTCGACTATACAACACGATATGTCTATTGTGTGACGAGTGATACGATAACTTTCCTTCAAGCCAACTACAACTGGTTTGATCCACTGGGGATTGCTAGTTTCCAACCTCGTACATCACCTGTTGGTTGGTACAATGGTGTCAATATATCGCCATCCTGGAGCGAGGGGGTTCCGGCTTATGATTCGCCGTCACCTGTAGGTGCCTATGACATGGCGGGAAATGTCTGGGAGTGGGTCTTTGATTGGGCCGGTGACTATACAGTTGAAGCCAAGACCAACCCCATCGGACCTGCGTTAGGTACAAATCGCAGGTTCCGCGGCGGTACCTACCGCGCCACAGTTGAGGCGTTGCGGGTGAGCAATCGGGGTGGATACCCACCAGGTGGCCAAACGACTGTCGATATTGGATTCCGCATTGCCACGGTCCGGTAAGTCGAACAAACAGGAAGAGCATTTAGAGGCCGGGGGCATTTTGCTCCCGGCCTTTTTCTCTTTATCAGGTATGCCAGGCGGAGCAAGTGCCGACAAGATCCCGAGTCGGAGAAATCAAAAGAGCAGTTTTCCTGTTGCGGTTTGGGGGGGCTATCTCGACGAAGACGACACCCTCCACGGACCTTTCGCCTTCGTTCTGGAAGAGCCGATCAGCAACATTGGCGACTGGTGGATGATCCACGACTGACCACCCGGGCCGGAAGGAGCACACAATAATAATCAGAATTCCCCCCACCCTCCGCAGAAACCAGCGGGGGGTGTTCCATGGATAGACATATCCCCCAGGTGGGCCGGCAGAAAGCGCGAGCCATAATCGCCAATAATGATTTCGGAAATTCGAATTTTAAAACGTTATTGTTTCAAATTACAATTCTTTCTGACAAACCGGGAAGGAAGTTTGTTGGGATTTTAACGTTAATCTTCTGACATTCACCCAACAGAAGCGAAATTAATCGTTTTGAATGATTTTAAAAGTATTCTAAATAAAAACTCTTTCGATTGTCTAAATTCAGCTTGCTTTGGTGGAGACTGGTGCGAGTCTCTCAGTTAAAGTATTCCGGTGACAATCCCCCCTCTATTCCAAAGGAAAATTAACCCCATGAAACCCCTCACCAAAGCCGGTGCCGTTGGGCTGTTTGCCCTCGCTGCCGCGCCACTCTTGGCCCTTTCCGGCAGCGGTGATTCCGTTTCTGGAACCCTGGACACCGTTGCGCCCAACCCGGGTGCGGCTTCGCCTCCTCTTCTGGCGCAGGAAACGCCCATTGTTGTCACATTTAGTGGTGCAACCGATGGTGCCGGCTCCGGCATCGCCTCTGTGGAGCTCTGGGTTCGTACCGATGGCGCTCCCTGGTTCTTTTCCGGTCTGAGTGACACCGAACCAGCGGGATCCTTCTCCTTCACACCCGCCGGGGATCCCGGAGAGATGGACGATGATTACTATTTCACCCTTGTTGCTGAAGACAATGTCGGTAATCGCTCCGACGAACCCGAGGGCTTTGTCGGCGACGGCGACGGCACCACCACCCTGAACACCGAGACAAATGTCCGGGACTGGATGGTGCTTGATCAATGATACAGAAGCGACTCCTCTTTGCGCTCTTTGCGCTCTCTGTGGTTCCCTTTCTAGCCTCTGCCCAACCTGTTGTCAGCAATGTCAACTTTGCCCAGCAGCCAGATGGCTTTGGCTCCACCCAGGTTGTTGTCAATTATGACCTGGTCTCCGATGACGGACCTTCAACGGTGTCGTTGCTCTACTCCCTCGGTTCCGCGCCCTTTGAATTGGCCACGGCGGTTGGCGGTGATGTGGGTGGCGGTATAGACACGGGAATCGGGAAGGAAATCCTTTGGTCCGTGGCCGAGGATATCCCCTCCACCGAATCCACCAATCTGATCGTCCGCGTCCTTGCAGAGGACGGCCAGCCCATCGAACTCAACATTTCCGCAACCGTCGCCGATGGCGGCCTGACCAATGTTCCCAACCAGACGATGACCTTCACCTTCGACGAGGCCGTGACGGGCTTTACCGTTGATGATGTCACGGTGACGAATGCCACAAAGGGGGTCTTCGACGGTTCTGGCGCTGTCTATACGCTGGACATCATCGCTGATGGTGATGGGTCAGTCACTGTATTGGTCCCGGCGGGCGCTGCAAACTCAGCGGTATCACCGGGAATACAAAATACGGCCTCCGGCATCCATACATTTGATTTCAACGGATCCGCACCCGCCCTCGACACGGTTACCATCACAAGCGACAATGCCAATCCTGAGTTTGCCGCGGAGGGTGACACCATTACCCTTTCCATCACCTCTTCACGGGATATAACGGAGCCCACGGTTACCATTTCCGGAAGCGCCGCCAATGTGAGCGGTTCCGGGAACACCTATACAGCGACGCATATCGTGCAGGCCTCCGACACGGAGGGGACCGTCCTCTTCTCCATCGATGGATTCGATGATCTTTATGGAAATCCCGGACCGAATATATCCTCCACCACGGACGCTTCCTCGGTTACCATTGATACCACGGCACCAACGCTGGACACGGTCACCATCACGAGCAACAATGCGAATACATCCCTTGCCCGGGAAGGTGAAATGATCACCGTTTCCATGACGGCAAGCGAGGCGATCAGCGCACCCACCGTGACGATTGCGGGTAGCGCTGTCACGGTATTCGGTTCGGGCAGCAGCTATACAGCCAGCTATACGGTTCAGGCGGGGGACTCCGGTCCCGCCGGTGTAATCATCAGCGGCTTCGCAGACCAGGCAGGCAATGCGGGAAGTACTGTAAGTGCCACCACGGACGCTTCCTTGGTCACCATCGACACCACGGCACCGACGCTCAACACGGTCACCATCGCCAGCAACAATGCGAATACATCCTTCGCCCGGGAGGGTGATGTCATCACTGTTTCCATGACAGCGGGCGAGGTAATCAGCGCACCCACCGTGACGATTGCGGGTAGCGCTGTCACGGTATTCGGTTCGGGCAGCAGCTA
>JAFIGB010000479.1 GCA_020831705.1 Candidatus Sumerlaeia bacterium
TCGTCCAGACCTTCACTCTCGATTACGCTGCTGGACCGGGCGGAGATGTTAGTGGCAACCTGAGCCAGGTCGTGGATATCAATACAAACGGTACGCCTGTCGAGGCCGAGCCTGACAGCGGCTTCCGCTTTGTTCAGTGGAGCGACGAAAGCACACAGAATCCACGCACGGATCTGAATGTCACCGCCAATGTGAATGTGACAGCCGAGTTCGTCCAGACATTCACTGTTGTCTATAGTGTGGATGTGGCGGAAGGCTCCATCACGGGCAATACAAACCAGGTGGTTGACCTCAATGGCGACGCCAGCACAGTCACCGCCGAGGCGGCGACCGGCTTTACCTTCAGCCAGTGGAGTGATGGTGTCCTGACGGCAGAACGCACCGACACCAACGTCACCGGGAACATCAACGTAACAGCGGAGTTTGAAGCAAGCACCTTCACGCTGGCCTATACAACGGACGGAAATGGCACCATTAACGGTGAAGCCAACCAGATCGTGAACTTCGGCGGGGACGGCGCCACCGTCACGGCCGAACCTGCTGCCGGTTACTCGTTCACTCAATGGAGCGACGGCGTCCTCACGGCAGAGCGCACCGACACGAATATAACAGCCAATCTATCAGCCGAGGCGCAGTTTGGTATCAACGCCTTTACGGTGACCTATACGGCCGATGTTGGCGGCAACATTGTCGGCAACGCGAGCCAGACGGTTGAGTTTGGTGAGGACGCGGAATCCGTCACGGCGGAAGCGGAAACGGGC
Source organism: Candidatus Sumerlaeia bacterium (assembly GCA_020831705.1). Classification (GTDB taxonomy): domain Bacteria; phylum Sumerlaeota; class Sumerlaeia; order SLMS01; family SLMS01; genus JAFIGB01. Next base: position 762 of record JAFIGB010000479.1, read on the forward strand.
TACTCGTTCGTTCAGTGGAGTGATGGTAATACAAACGCCACCCGCACGGACACGTATATTACGGGGAATGTGAGCTTCAACGCGGTCTTCGCCATTGATCAGTTCACCCTTGTCTATAATGCCGACCCAATCGAGGGCTTCATTGATGGCGATGATAACCAGACGGTGGACTTCAATACAGACGGCGACACGGTCGAGGCGATTCCCAATGCCGGCTTCCGCTTCGTCCAATGGAGCGACGGAAGCACCGACAATCCACGAACGGATCTCAGTGTGACTGCCAATGTGAATGTCACTGCCGAGTTCGTCCAGACCTTCACTCTCGATTACGCTGCTGGACCGGGCGGAGATGTTAGTGGCAACCTGAGCCAGGTTGTGGATATCAATACAAACGGTTCGGCTGTCGAGGCCGAGCCCGACAGCGGCTTCCGCTTTGTTCAGTGGAGCGATGAGAGCACCGAGAATCCACGTACTGATCTTGATGTTGAAGAGAACATCAGCGTGATAGCGGAATTCGCCCAGCAGGTCACCACCTGGCAGCAACTCCACGAGATGCGCAACAACCTCTCTGGCAACTACATCCTGATGAACGACCTTGGCCCCTCTGATGCGGGTTACACGATCTATGCGGGCCCTGCGGCGAACAGCGACCTTGGATGGGAGCCGGTTGGCGCTTTCGGAGATCTCTTCACGGGATCCCTTGATGGCAATGGATTCACGATTTCCGGCCTGACGATCGATCGGACAACCGATGCCTATGTTGGGTTGTTTGGTGTAACCAGCGGCGGAACAATCGAGAATCTTGCCCTCAGTGACGTTGATATTATTGGTGAGGACAGCGTTGGCGCTTTTTCAGGTCTCATGATAGGAGGGGAAATGATTAATAGCTCCTCCAGTGGCACAGTTGCCGGGTCCCTCCTTCGAGTTGGTGGCCTCGTGGGAGAAATGTCCAATTCCACAATCATGGATTCCTATTCAACGGCAGAGATCAATGGCCTCGGAAGCGCCCCATTGGTCGGTGGCCTTGTTGGTCAGATGAGCGGTCACTCCCTGATAGAACGCTCCTTCGCTGCGGGAGACATCAGCGGTGAGTCAGGAGTTGGTGGTCTCGTTGGAATGGTTACAGGTTCCAACTGCAGCATCGTGGATTCCTATGCGACAGGCAATGTGGCCCTGCTCGGTATCAGTGGAGGCGGAGGATTAGTTGGTTCCAATGATGAAGGTCTGATCACGGGAAGCTATGCCACCGGCTCCGTGACAGGTAGCGATGTCGGTGGGCTTGTTGGAATCGACACTGGCACCATCACCAACAGCTACTACAACAACGACACCGCCGGTGACGGTGCGGGATCGCCCTACGGCACCGCGCTCAACACGGGCCAAATGACCGGTGCCAATGCCGCCACCAACATGACCGGTTTTGACTTCACCGATGTATGGACGACGGTGGTCGATGGGGTGGATGTGGGTGGCGAGACCCCCAACAGCAATGGCTATCCCATTCTCAAGGGGCTTCCCGCCCTACCGCAGTTGATTGCGGTGGGGGGCCTGATAACACAATACACACTTGCCTACAACGCTGGAACCGGTGGCTCCATCTCGGGCCCCAATCCGCAGACCGTCGCCGAGGGCGGTAATGGTACACCTGTCGAGGCCGAGCCTGCTTCCGGCTTCCGCTTTGTTCAATGGAGCGATGGCAACACAAACGCCACGCGCACCGACACCAACGTGATCGCCGACATCAATGTCACGGCGCAGTTTGTTCAGGTCTTCACGCTGACCTATTCAGCGGGCACAGGTGGCACCATCACCGGCACGGCCAACCAGGTCGTTGACATCAACACCGATGGAGCCGCTGTCACGGCGGAACCGAGCACCGGCTTCCGCTTTGTTCAATGGAGCGACGGCAACACAAACGCCACGCGCACCGACATCAACGTGATCGCCAATATCAATGTTACATCCCAGTTCGTTCAGATCTTCACCGTCACCTATGACGTGGATCCCATCGCCGGCGGCTCCATCACCGGCACGGCCAACCAGGTCGTTGACATCAACACCGATGGAGCCGCTGTCACGGCGGAACCGAGCACCGGCTATCGCTTTGACCAGTGGAGCGACGGCAACACAAACGCCATGCGCACCGACACCAACGTGATCGCCGACATCAATGTCACGGCGCAGTTTGTTCAGGTCTTCACGCTGACCTATTCAGCGGGCACAGGTGGCACCATCACAGGCACGGCCAACCAGGTCGTTGACATTAACACCGATGGAGCCGCTGTCACGGCGGAACCGAGCACCGGCTTCCGCTTTGTTCAATGGAGCGA
>JAFIGB010000350.1 GCA_020831705.1 Candidatus Sumerlaeia bacterium
AACAGGAATAGAAGGACTCAAGATCAGGAGCGTGACACTTCTTGAGAATGGCATCCCCATCTCCCACGACGAACACCTAGGGTGGGCTGGAAGTGCTTCCCGCGACAATATCTATCGCCTCCATGTGAATACCCCAATCCCCGGGGCGATATACAGCATCCGTACGGAGATTTGCGCTGGATCCAGCCACGACTCCAATGGCATCATTATTCTCCAGACACCATAAGGTCTGCCAGGCAGCCCCAAACTCGCACCTTACCTGGAGCCCTCTCCCTGAGGGCTCCAGTACTTACTCCGGACGATTAATTCCCCCCGGGAGGAGAACTATCAAGGAGCGGCAGGATCCCAATTTACCGGGCCACGACTTCCCTGATTTTGGCGATAATTTCCTGGGGTCGGAAGGGCTTCTGGATGAAGCCGCTAAGGCGTTTGCCGGTGAACTTGTTGGTGGCCTCGACTTCGGAGTAGCCGCTCATCAGGATAACGGGAACTTCCTTGTTCAATAGCCTGATTTCACGGAAGACCTCGTCACCGGACTTGATGGGCATGGTCATGTCCAGTAGGACAATGCTGATGTCCTTGCAGTGGGCCTTATAGACATCGAGTCCCTCCTGACCGTTGTGGGCATTGAGCGTGGTGAACCCTGCCCGGGACAGGGCAATTTCGAGAACCTTGTGGATGGCAGGTTCGTCATCAATAATGAGGACCGTGCCTGTACCCTTCCACAAAACGGGTTGGGAAGGTGGTGTTTCCTCCCGGAGGGCTTCTTCCGCAGTGGCGGGGAAACCGACTCGTACCGTGGTGCCGTTTCCGGGCTCGCTGTACACTTTGATGAAACCCTTGTGGCCGCGTACAATACCGAGCACGGCTGCCAGTCCCAATCCACGCCCTGCGTTTTTTGTTGTATAGAAGGGATCGAAGATGCGATCCAGGGTCTCCCGATCCATGCCGATTCCGGTGTCGCTGATTTCAAGATAGACATAAGGACCCGGCGTTTGGTTGTCATCAACCCATGTTTTCCGAAAGTAATCCTCATCCGTCTCGAAGGTTCCGGTTCGGATGTGTATCATGCCATTCCTGTCCTCCAGCGAATCGGAGGCGTTCATGATCAGGTTCATGACGATTTGCCGGATTTGTGTCAGATCCCCCTCAATGGCAGGGAGAGATTCGGTGTAATCGAAGCAAAGCCTGGCCTTTTTCGAGATGGATGCTTCGAGGAGATGGGCCATTTCTGCGACCAGGTGGGTGAGGTTGACGGCTTCCACAACGAATCGGCCCCGCCCGGAGTAGGCAAGCATTTGCCGCGTAAGATCGGCAGCGCGTCTGGCTGACTTTTCAATGAGCTTGATGGCATCATGGGCAGGCGAGTCCTCCTGCAATTCCGTGGATGCAAGACTTGCGGAACCCATGATTCCCACAAGAAGGTTATTGAAGTCATGGGCAATGCCTCCGGCAAGGACGCCGAGACTTTCCATTTTTGCGGAGTACTGGAGACGCGTCTCAATTTCCTGGCGCGCCTTGTCCGCAGCAACACGTTCGGATATATCACGAATGACGGATCCGAGTACAAGTTTTCCACGGAGGTGAAACCGGGATTGAACTATTTCCACGGGGAAGGTGGTTCCATCCTTCTTTTTATGCGTGCGCATGGGAAGGTAGGGCGCATCTGTTGGAGTTGATTGCCGGAACCGCTCAATGGTACGTTCCGGTTCTGCACTCCACCCTGCCGGGGGAAGGCTCTGAAACTCCTCGCGTGTATATCCATACGTATCCAGGGCGGCAGTATTTGCATCGAGTACCTTCAGCGTTTCGGGATCAATGATGATCATGCAATCCCGTATGCTGGAAAAGATCGTCCTGTAGTTTTCCTCACTTTCCTGAAGTTTCATTTCTGCAGCGCGCTTGATAATGGCGGCCGCAAGTGTGGAGGCGACCGTTCTCAAGGCTTCAACAACAGTTTCCGGCCACTGGCGCTCCTGACGACAATCCAGGATCGTGATATGCCCCCATATTCCCTCCCAAATCATAACGGGGACCTGAATGATTCCCCGGATTCCATGGTGGTCCATGATTTCCCTGGCCGCACCATCGATCTGCGGGGCCGTCCCATGCCAGACTTTCCCTTCCCGAAGGAGCTCAAGTTCCCTACCCAGACCGATCTCGGCGAGGAGAAGTTGCTCCCCACTCTTCAGGAAGTCATCCGATATGGACCCGACATGGCGCCACGAGGAGCGAACGGTTGATAGACACCCACCATCCGGGAGGCTTTCATCGCGGCAAAGGGACACAAGGTCTGCATTAATGGCGAGGCCGATTTTCTGGAGCACCTGGTCGATGGCGCTCTCGAAGTCCGGCTGGAGGAGGAAATTTTCCGTTGCGAAGGCAACGGCTCCGAGGATTCGTTCACGGAGTTCCAGTGCATTAACTGCCTCGCGGCGGTCGGTGACATCCTGTATAATTCCCTCCAGCTTCACAAGCTCACCATTTGTATAGACAGGAACACCAAGCATTCGAACCGACTTTGGAGTCTCCCTTGCTGTCAAATAGGGCACCTCAATGTCCCATTGGGCCCCCTCATCAATTGCCTTTCTCACGGCTTCGAGTACAAATTTGCGGGCTTCTTCTGGGTAAAACTTCAGACAAAAATCACGATTAAGTTCCCTTTCCTGATCCACTTCGGATATATTGTAGGTCTCATCGGACCATTCAACCTTGTTGGATTTCAGGTCCAGGTTCCACCACCCCACCTTCGCGAGGATGCTCATACGTTGCAGGATCTCCTCACGCCGCGCGAGATCCGCCTCCATGTTTTTCCTCAGCGTGATATCGTCAATGGACCCGGCAATGTGGGTGGATCCCAATTCCGGATTCTGGATCATTTCCCCCCTGATGTGAAACCATCCCCAGATGCCATCCCCCCGACGCATCCTCACATCTCCACGGTAGGCTGCACCCCTCTTGAGGTGCCGATGGTATGCGGTCACAACGAAAGGAAGGTCCTCAGGATGGATTCGCTCCTGCCACCATGAGAGACTTTTGATCTCCTCCTTATTTAGCTCATATCGAAGAAGTGAATTTACCTGGGGATCCACATGAATGGTTTGCCGGGCAAGGTCGACCTCCCAAAGACCGACAGCAGACCCTTTGACCGCCCGCTGAAACCTGGCTTCACTTTCCTTCAGGGCCTCACGGGTTGCCTTTTCCTCGGTGATGTCAAGCATCAGGCCCCGGGTAATATTCCGTGTACCCTCGGTTTGCTCCACGGTGACAATATCACGAAACCAACGCGGCTTGCCCGTTTTTGTCAGGAACCGGTATTCCGATTCAAAGCGTTCCTTCGTGGAACTCAACCGGGCAAAATCCTCGAGAACTTTTTCCCTGTCATCAGGATGAATCTGCCGGGTGGTGAAACCCGGTTTCATGCATTCCTCCTGCGTAAAGCCCAGAATTTCCTCCACCTGGGGGCCAATGTAGGTCATGGTATCGGAATCGATATCATATACCCAGGGTATTGCCCCAACCGCTTCCACATACTGGCGGAAGCGTCCTTCACTGAGAACACGCTTCCCTTCATTGATTTCATCGCGAATGACCTCCCGGACACTCATGATGACATGGGAGACATCCCCCTGCTCATCGAGTTCAGGGACAAGCAGGGCACTGCACCAATGGAGCTTTCCCTTGTCCTCCACTGTATAATTCACTGTTTGAGGCTTTATTGTTTTGACGACTTGTTCAAATGCCTTCAGGCGTTGCTCGCGAATGTCCTCCGGCAGAACTTCACAGAGATGCTTTCCAAGAAACTGCTCCCGGGGAATCTTCAGGCCCGGGCAGTGGGGGGAGCGATGAATATCCCGGTAGACCCCCGTCTTGTCGAGAACGAAGACAATATCACGTAGCGCTTTCTGAATGCGCTTCTTGCTTCCCTCCAGCCGGGCGTTTCGCTCCTCCAGATCCTTGATTCTACCTTCAAGTTCGCGCAAACGCTTGACGGCATCACCCGAATCAGGTTTGTCAGTTTCGTTGGTTGGTTGATCTCTCATTGGTTACCAGTCGATGTCGGGTATTCACTGGTTGACTACGGATGGGGCCCTGTCAGCATTTTATGCACCAATACTCATAGATAACGGAATAAAAACGCCCAAAATACCCCTGATAAACAAGGAAAACCTTGGGCAACCCTTCGAGAGAGGGGTATTTACACACTCGGAGACAACACCTTGATCGAACAAAACAAACTCCCCCCACCTCAGGCCCCCAATGTTTCCCGAGAAGTACATGAGGACACCCCCCTAAGGGGGGATGTGTCTCCGGTTACCCAACTGCAACCACCCATCCCCAGTTGCCACCTTGGTCCCGTCGATGTGGATTGGGTGGAATCAAGAATCAAGTCCCTCAACATCAGGGAAAAAATTGGCCAGTTGATTGTCTCCTCCCGTCATCAGCGGGGGGAACTGGAGATCGAACAGTTTCATGTGGGTGGATTTGTCTTCCTTGGAAATGGCCAGCGGGCCGCCGATATTGTGGCTACGACAAACAGGTTGCAGGCATTCTCCCCCAACCCCGTTTGGTTTTCCATCGATGCGGAAACAGGGCTGGGATCGCGTGTGGCGGATGCAACGGTATTCCCGACCGCCATGGCGTTGGGAGCCGCAGGGGACCCGGAGTTGGCAAGGGCATTCGGCACCATCACCGCAATGGAGTGCCGCTCCCTCGGCATCCATATCGCCTATTGCCCGGTTCTCGATGTCAATACAGCGCCCAAAAACCCGATCATTTCCACCCGATCCTTCTCCAGTGACGCCGATTCAGTGACGGCCATGGCGAGGGTAGTCATCCATGGACTCCGCGGTGCCGGAGTTTTTCCCACGACAAAACATTACCCCGGCCACGGCTCCACCGACACCGACAGTCACAATGTCCTTCCAGAAATTACCCGAACTGCCGCGGAACTTCAATCGGTGGACCTCAAGCCGTTCAGGGATCTGTCCAGGACGGGTGATCTCGATCTTGTCATGACCGCCCATGTCTGGGTATCGGATATAGACCGGGACACCCCGATTCCCGCGACCCTCTCCAGTCGGATAAACCGGGAAATCCTCAGGAAGGATTTTGGATTTGATGGGATCATCGTCTCCGATGCCTTCAATATGGCCGGGCTGGAAGGGTCGGATGAGGACGAGGGGGAACTTGCCGTCCGCGCCATGGAGGCGGGTGTGGATGTCCTCGTGGCACCGGTGAATACGGGTGTTATCCACGGAGCACTTCTGAGGGCGGTGGAGTCCGGTCGCCTTCGTGTGGAGGATATAGATACCTCCGTTCGTCGCATCCTGATGGCCAAATCCCGCCTTGGACTGGTGGGTGACTGCCAGATCGACCCGGAATCATGGAAGGGACTCCTAAACCGGAAGGAGCATCTGGAAACCGTCAATCAAATCGCTGAAAAATCGTTCACGAAAATTGCTTACCGCCCTGAAACAAGCCCTTTTCTGGTGCACAATGATTCAGTCCTCACGATCGTTTTGAAGGCCACCCAGCTCATTTTCTATCGGTACCCGATGACCCCTCTCCTTGAGGAACTCGACAGCCGCCTGTCGAAAATGAAAGTCATACATACGGATCAGTCTATATCTCCCAAGTCACATCAGGAGATTCTCGAGGCCGCAAAGGATGCCGACAAGGTGCTCGTGGTGGGATACGATTGGACCCATATTAACCACCCAAGTCAGGTTGATCTCATCAATGAACTGGTGAGCCAACCCACGCGCCCTCCCGTTGGGTATGTCAGTTTCGGGGCGCCGTACCACCTCCATCAGATTCCCAATGTGGACGCCTTCTTTTGTGGATATGCCACAACAGTGGAGGTGCAACAGGTTGCTGCCCGGGTATTGACGGGGGAAATGGAGGCGCGGGGGGTCTTACCGGTTCAGCTTTGAGTCTTCCGGGATTCGATCTCGCGAAGTTTCGCCATGATGTGGAAGGCCTGAACGGCCTTGAACCCGCAGTAATAGAAGCCAGTGCGACCATCGAGGAAACCAAGGCGGAAGAGATAAAACCAGAGAAACCGGAGAATGGGGAGCAGGAAGCCTCCCAGGGGAAGCCTCCACATTAAATTCGTCATCCAGCGGCGACGATCTGCCTGGGGTCCGAGGAGGGAGGGCGTCCGGGCCGGGCCATCGGGCCCCCTGCCGAGGCGTCGGTTGTGCACCACCCTGGCGGACCAACTGGAGTACTCGTTGTGCTTCTCGATGTATCTGAACAGATTATTCACATTGTGATGGAGGAGGGCCTGGCGGCAGGCACCCTCCTTCCCGTCCAGAACAAGATGCTCGTGGATTTCCATGTCGGCCATTTCGGTGTCCTGATCGGCAACGAGACACTCGAAGCTCCCCTTCCCGGTCCGGAAAAAGGATAATTTACGCAGTCCGGAGGCGCCATATCGAAGCGGCCTGCCCAGAAAGACCAGATGGAGCGGGACCCAATACCCATCGATGGCAGTCGGGTTCCGAACGATTTCCGCCAGTTCCCTGCGAAGCCCCCGCGTGACCCGCTCGTCGGCATCGAGAAGAAACGTCCATGGTGTGGTGATGCCCAAATTTCCCATGGCCCATTGGCGTTTTTTGGGCCACCCCCCGGTGTTATGGAACTGGTGGACCTCCGCTCCACCGTGCCGGGCGACCTCCACCGTGCCATCGGTGCTCCCGGAATCCACCACGATCACACGCTGGCAGAAGCGAACAGAACGGAGGCATGCCGGGAGATTGTCGACCTCGTTGCGGACGGGGATGATTACGGTGATGGGGAGGCGATATGGTGGATGGTGGGCGCGTTCCATGACCTTGAAGGAACCCGGCAGTTTCACCGGGCGCAACGGGCAATTCAAGGCGCCTCAATCCTTCCCCCGTCCGGTTGGGTCCGATTATATAACGTCTGTGTCGACTGGCACTGACCTCGCATCGGCTGGTCCTGAGACGTAATCCGAAGGGAATGACGCGCGTGCCTTATGTTCCAAAATTCCGACACCTGTTCAAGATTCTCTTCCGTATCCAGGATGGAAGGGCTGCGGAGGGGCTTTGGTTGGAGGGAACTTGGCTCCATGAGCAGGGAGACGACGAAGGGGCGCTCATGGCCTTCAATCATGCACGGTTGCTGGATCGAAAGTTCGGGGGGGCGTACTATAATTATGCCGCCCTGACGGAGAAGCATCAGGGGAAATCCCCCCAGGCAATGAAGGCATGGAGGGATTATTTGGCGATGGCCGAGGAGGATTCCCGGCAGCCACGGGAAACGATTGATAAGATCCGGCGCCATTTGGAGGATTTGCAAAGGGAAAAGGAGTGAGTGGAGATGCTGAACCTGACACCAATTTTATTGATGAGCCTGATCTTTCCCGGCGGGGAACCACCACCCGGCCAGGAGGAGAAGGCCCAATCCACCGCCGCGATCCTGGAAATGAATAACCTGATCACGGCGATGGAAATGTTCTACATCGACAATAACCGGTTCACGACGCTGGAAAACCTGGACGATCTGGCAGCTCCCAATCCCGACCAGCCTTGGCAGAACATCAACGATGGGGGCGGGGCGCTGGTCTTCCACCCGAACGTCGGTGAGCTTTCCCGCCAATTCTTCCCCCCTGAAACCTACCTTGGTCCCTATATCGCCGGCTTTCAGGGCAATCGTATCGAGGGGCCGAATGGGGATTACGATCTCGGCACGCCCCTCGACCCGTGGGGAAATCCGTACTACTTTTACTCCCCCTTGGGACTGATTGAACCCAGCACGGACTCCATCAGCCTGCGCTATTACGGGGACGCCTTCGACCGCTACACAATCATCAGCCATGGCCCCGACGGGATTCCCTTAACAAGTGACGATCTCGGCCTCCAGTTTGGCGTGACCATCACTGTTGCCACGATTTCATCGGCAGTGGTGACAACCGAACTGGAGAAATCCGAAACTCCGATTCTCCGAATTCGTGGCTACAACCTGGGATCGGAGGGTGAAGAATCCGCTGTTCTCGCTTCCGGATCACCGATCGATGGGACCATTTTACAGTGGAGCAGCGAGGAGATCCTCCTTGAGGCAACTCCACCCGTGGACGGCACCCCTGTGTCCGTTCGTCTTGCAAATGGAACCATCACGCGGGAAGTTTCTCTTGTCGGTGGCGAGGAAACCCGGGTGACGGAATGGATCCTCTTCGACTGAATATGGTATGAGCTGGAGCCCCCCATATTTTTCATTGTAAGCACCATTGTCGAGAAATTCGCTTTCCCCCGGCCCAATAACACGCCACCTTGAAAGCGGGAATGATGGATGCGGAATGTTGTTTCCACCGAGTTAAATGGATGACCTGCGGAATGACCCCGGAAGCGGGTCGGCTTCCCTCAGCATTGCGGATGCCGTTTGACCCGCTGAATAAGGCCGCGCCAGAATTGTCTCTCTCGAAATAATGAGGAATGTGGGGCCGATCAGAAAATGGGTGAAAACCTGGATACAGGCGACAAGGTGGTCGCGGCGCTCCTTGAGGAGGAGTTGATTACCCCCTCCCAGGCGAACCGCCTTGGAAAACTGCTCGATAAGGGAGTCGACCTCCACGAGGCCCTCCACAAGACCCCCCTGGTCGAGCAGGTAAAGCTTTCCGTCGTGATCAGCAAGGTCCGGTCGAAAGAGGAAGCGGAGCAGCCCCCCCCACAGGATGCCGCGCCCTCCCTGCCCCCTCCCCCACCGCCATCCCCCACTCCACCCAATTTGGAACC
>JAFIGB010000252.1 GCA_020831705.1 Candidatus Sumerlaeia bacterium
TCTTGGTGAAGCAGCTGTGAAGCCACAGGAATTTAATATAACATCCATCCAATTGGGTTTTGGTGTGCCTTCACTGCAATGTCATTGATGCGAAGGAATGCACGGGGGCCAGATTCCGTTGTTTCCAGGGCGTGGTAGCGCCACTTCAGCTGTATATACGGTTCGTTGATCAATTCATCGGGAAGGTCAATGGGTCCGAAATGCTGGGTGTGGCCCGCATTGGCGTTTCGGACGTACTCCACTGCATCGCCATTATTGTCCTGCAGATCGAACCATTCACCGTCAATGCCACTTCTGCCGCGCAGGCGAATGGCGTACGGCCTGGAGTTGGGAAGGACAGTGCCCGCTTCGAAGGAGACTTCCACCCGCTTCGTGTCCATGGTATTGAGGGCCAGCACGACCCCACCCAGGTAGCCCCCCCCGTCCTCCTGGGGATTGGATGTATTGATCATGCCGATTCCCAGGCCATCAAGTCCCGCAATGCGGCTCCTGCTCTCCAGATTATAGGCAATGGTGTAGGGTTCGGTCAGGGGATCGTTCAGCATGGGATCCTGGTGGTCGGTCTGAAGGAATATGGTATGATCGGGGTAGGTGCCTGCTTGTGTCTCCGGATCAAATAGGTCCAGCGTATAGACACCCTCGGAAAGAATCGCCGGGGAGGGCCAGCCCAGGTTGTTCCAATTGTAATTGGGATCCGGGGCAAAATTTGCTGTGATGGTTGTGTTGTGTTGCGGGTTTACCTCACCAGTTTGTTCATCGGGGAGATCAGGGATGTTTCCCTGCCACTCCATGAAGCGGTATCCCGGCGCTGGTTCTGGAACCAACCTTATCGGGAGTCCGGATAGGTAAGTTCCGCTTACGGGAAATTCATGGTGTTCGGGTTGCCATGAATTGATGGCAATTTTTCCGGTACGCGGGGGGTGGACGGCAAAGGTCATTTGAGCCTCACCATCGAGTTCAAAGAATTCGTTAAGGTGACCAACAAGGAACGAAGGTCTATTGTTCAGGAAATTGGAGAGTCTGGTCATATTGGTTTCCCATGACTGGGCCCAGCTTAATCGTGGCCATCGCAGATCATTTTCCGGCATTTCCGGTGCGATCAGACTCCTCATTCTTTCCATTGTTGCCATTGTGTTGATCGGGTGAAAATCCGAATTGAGGAGATCCAGCATCCTGTTGGCCAACCGGCTGCGAAACTCCGGGAAATCAATCAGGGCGTCTATGATTCTGGATTCCCATCCACCGGTTCCGGTGATTCGTTCCATTGTCGGATCCAGATGATGGTTTGTCATGAATCCTGAAGAGATATCCTGATCGATCAGAAGCCATCGCCATCTTCCGTCGCTTGGTGTGGGAGTGGAATTTGGTGGTGGAAGCGTTTCTGTTCGATGTCTCCAATATTCCACATTATTTACAGGCCAATCCAAATTTGCCATGAACATGTTTATGGCAAGATAGTCTATATAGCTATCCATGTCCATCCACCTGCTGATTTCCACAAAGTCAGATGGCTCCTCCGGGTTCAGGGTACCAAGTATCGAGTTGAAATTATTCCAATATTGCCGGGTACCCATGGTAACTGTTCCATTCCTGTCGATCCCATCAAGATTTCCGGGATCCAACTCATGGAGGCGTGCCAAATAGTGGTGGTCCAGCCTGTCGCGAAAGTATTTGATCCCCCAATACTCACCATTGAGAAATAAGTTCAACGGGCGCCAGCGCATCCTCTCTATGTTTAAGTTACGGGCCATTTCACTCGCAAACTCATCTCGCATGAGCGCCCGGAATCTGTCCTGCGAACCACCTCGTAAAATGAGCCGGTCAAACTCGTCTATTTTCCCCTCCTCAAACATTGGGTAATTAAGAGTTGATTGGCCGTAATCTCCACGGAAATAAAGTCGCAGGGATTTTCGCTCAAACATACGGCCTGCACCGCCATGGACACGTACCCCTGCATTGATGTTGAACCCCTCTGTCCCGTCAGTTTCCCAAAACTCCAAATGTACGGGTCTTTCCCACGCATGGCCGCGCCTCATATAATTCCCGGTAAAGTTATTGTTCGCAGAATTTGTTGCTTCCGGGTCGTACAGGTCCCCGGGTACAAGGATTCCCGTCTCATCGCTAAACAATCCATCAGGATCGGAAACCAGCGATATAACCGGAAGATGATATCGGTTTTCCATTTCCTCAGTGACTAGAAAAGTTCTTGTCAATGTCGGACTTGGCAGCCATCCCTCTCTGAACCCACGTACCCTCAGAGTTGTTGCCTTTTGAACCTCAGTTTCTGGAAGCCTTGTTTCTAAATGAGGTGCCATCGTACGAATCATTGAGTATTGATTCGGGTCACCTTCTCTTGTGGTTATTTGAATGGGGTCCGTATAGAGAAGTGAGTCCATTGTTGGCTCGGAACCATCAAAGGAAATACGGTACTCCACTCCCTGTTGTTCATTAATTATATTGGTGGAAAAGGGACTCGCATGGAATCCACCTTTATGACTGAGTTCCGGTATCGGCAGAATTCCTTCATATTGGTTTGTCAAATTCGCCGCTCCCGGCGTGGGATTCTCGAAGAATCCCCACGTCTCTCCGCCATCCGGCTGCCTTCCATACGACACATCCCTCGGCAGTTCCACCGGCTCGACAAAATCGATCAGATCCCCCTCGGGATTGCTTAGCAGGAGGGGTTCTCCAGAGGAACTGATGGCGAAATTTGTGTGGAGATAAATACCTTCGGTGCGATCCTTTCCGGAAGCAAAGACCACCAGAAAAGCTCCCGGTTCCAGGGAAACCGCCGGGAAGGCCCACATCAGGGGGTCATCCTCGTCGTCGGAAAGGAACCAGCCCTCCAGGGAAAAGGTCTCCTCGCCTGGGTTGTATAGCTCGATCCAGTCCGGTTGGTCGCCATCCTCATCCGCAAGCGTGGAGCCGTTGGACGCGACGAATTCATTAATGACCGGATGGCCATACGCGAATGAAACCGTGGCAGATAATGACGCCAGCAGGAGAAGGTGAGCAAACTTGTTCGTTGCCGGGGAGATGAGATTGGATTTTGAGGGCTTCATGAAGGGGGCGACGTTCTCCTGCATCTGGTGCAATTTCCGGAGAACGTCGCCGAAATGTCATCCCACCGCAACACGCATTTTGCGGGGGGCTCAGGAAACTGAAAGGGCCGCTTTTTCCCAGTTTGACGGGGGTGGCTGGGTTATGGGGGCGAATTTGTTGAGGATCTCATCGGGAACCTGGGAGGCCGCTTCACGGTCGAGGATCCAGACAAGATTGGTGCGCTCGAGTTTCTCGATGGGGTAAACGGGGGCCTCATTGTTAATGATCCGGGTGAAAATTTCCTTCAGAACGGGGGCCTTCCCTTTGCCGCCGCACAGAACCACCCGCATCCGTGCTGCGTTAAGGGCGGGGTAGGTCAACGTCAGCCGCTCCGTTTTGAGTTGAGGAACCTTGTTGGCAACAAAGAGACGGTCGGTCACCTCCAGAGCCTTGGTGCCGGGGAAGAGGGAGGCGGTGTGGCCGTCTTCGCCCATGCCGAGAAAGACGAGATCAAAGGCGGGCAGGCTGGAACCATTGCTGGCGGGGACGTAGGTGCGAATATCCTCCTCGTAGAGGGCTGCTTCGGCATCCAGGTTTTTTGCGCCGCCATTGACGGTGTGGACATGGGAGATGGGCACGTCGAGCGCGTCGAGGAAGCCTTCCTTGGCAAGGCGCACATTCGAGTCGGCATGGTCATTGGGGACAGAGCGTTCATCCCCAAAGAAGTAACGCATCCGCCTGAGGATGAGCTGGTTGGTGTCGTAACCCTCCGCGAGAACGCGGTAGAGGGTTTTCGGGGTCGATCCTCCGCTGAGGGCCACATTGTAGTGGTCCTGATGGGTGGCCATCGCCCGCGACGCCTCCTCCAGCAGGAGACGGGCACCGGCGATGGCGAGTTCTGTTGGTGTTTCTTCAATCCTAATTTCCATATTTGAGTAACCCCCGAGAAGATGGTCCTGATGGCACCATACACGGTCCAGTCCCTGGGGCAAAAGGTAATGGGATGATTTCGGTGGAAATCGGGAATGGCTTTAATTCAGGAGCCAAAGGTCCAGGTCGTCATGGCTGGGGGCATCGATAAGAACCCCCTCCACGAGGAAATTGTCAAATCGGTTGTTTCCGGCCCCTCCGCCCATGGCCTGGTCGAAGGTGATGCGCAGGGTAAAATCAGGATTGTTGTCGGCACCAACAAATTCCCGGAAATTGAGAACCTGAACCGCAGGGTCCGTGGCGTGGACCATCCGGTGGTCGAAGAAGTGGAAGGTGGTGCCATCGACGGAATAATGGATCGTTTGCAGCCCGGCGCCCTGCTCCGAGCGACGGGTCTCATAAGTGACACGTATATCCCGGGCGTTTGTCGTGGGAAGGCGGACATGAATTTCCGCCCCAATGGGGTGGTTGATTCTCAGGTGACTCCCGGTCGGACTGCTCAGGCGGCCGTTTTCCCCGGCGAATCCATTACCGGTTCCGGTTGTGATCGATGTTTCCTCATCCGGGTGAACGGCAAAACCGCCCCCCCCGGCATTGCGGGAGGGGCGGTCTCGAAGGTGTGTCAACCATGGCAGGAAGACACGTTTCAGGGTGTTGCGGTGTGCTTACTGGAACAGGTTCCAGTCGTTCACGGAGGTGTGTTCGTGTTCCTCGTCGAACTCCACCATGACAACACCGTCATCATCGTTGCTCATGGCCAGGTAAAGGACGGGATGTCCCTCGCTGTTGATCCGAACGGCCAGGCCGCGGTATTCGGCGGGTTCAAATTCGCCGTGGCTGTGGTCGCCGTTCTTGCTGTGGCCATGATCCAGCTCATCATGGATATCGCCCAGGACGATGACGAAGCCGTGCTCACCGTCCCAAACAACAATGGCTTCATTGCCCTCGTCGAAGCCGTAAAGGTTTCCTTCGGAGTCGAAGACCATTCCGTGCATGTCAACCGGGTTCGAAACAAGGGAGGCGGGGTCG
>JAFIGB010000359.1 GCA_020831705.1 Candidatus Sumerlaeia bacterium
CATCCGCAGCCAATTGGTCCTCAAGATCGCCCATATTTCCGGGCTCCTCACCGGCCATCTCGGCGCGGGTGACAAACTCCTCGAACAATGGCAAGAGCACTTCGCGCAGCACGCGAACCTTGGTCATCGGAGGGAAAGGAAGGGGGGTAGCAGCGGTCATTGGGAGCATCCTCCAGATCAGAATGCCCCCAATCAAGCCCTCTTGAGTCAACAAGGTCTATATTTTACTGAGTTGCGCCCAACTGTTTTCCTCAGGGGATTGGGGCCACTTCTGTTTCGGGGACCCCAAGAGGCCGTGTTGGTGTGGGGGGATCGAGATGGCCAAGCAATTCAATCATCAGGGCGTAACGACTGCTCCACATCGTCCAGAGGGCATCGAGTCTGTCATGCTCGGCCTCGCTCTGGGCGCTTCGGGTGGCACCGATCAGGGCAAGCAGGAGGATCGTATCAAGGATGGGGCGGCCGCGGAGAGACCGTGAGCGCGACAGGCCGGGGAGTCGGCGGGATGACATGGACCCAAGTTCCCGGAGCAGGGAGTCCACCCGTTCGGCAGGCCACTTGTCGGCAGACTCGCGTGCTGATTCGGCATCAAGATTCTCCACATACAGAAGGAGCCCCTCGGCGAGTCTCGTCAGTTGGGTGACAGGTTTTTTTCCATGAAGGGCGGGGAGGGAGGAAAGTCGTCTGGGAGGCCGGGTGTCAATCCATTGGGTGATTTTATCCGAAAGGTCATGGCGACGGGTTTCGGTGCCGGGGAGGAGGACTTCCCCCAGGAGGACACAGAGGCCAAACATTTCATGGGCGATGGCGTCGTCCACATTGGCATCCCGGAGTGTTTCCGCCCGATCAAGGAACTCGGGAATGCGACCAACGGTGAGGAGGCACTCCAACTCCACGCAGAGGGCGCTATAATAGCGGTTTCCACGGAGCCCAAGTCGTGCCGACTTGATCAGGGCACCCGGTGTGTCGCCGGAGTAGGAAAGTTTCTCGGCCTGGCGCAGCCAAATCCGGGGAGCCATGATAATGGGCATGCCAACAACAAAAAGGCCGATGGGGACGACCCACTCCCAGGGCGAGCGGTCAATGAAGGAAAGGGAAAGCCAGACCATGATGCAGATCAGTGCGATCCCAAGGCTTTCCCGGCGGTGGAGGTAGTCCTTGATGAGGCGAAGACCGATGGAGGTGAACAGAAGAAGGGGGACGAGCGTGAGAAGGGCGAGGTGAAAACCGAGGAGGAGACTCACCACATTATTGAGCCGAAACAGGCCCACGAGTAGGTTCCCCGGAATGATGATGGCAAGTATGAATCCCAAAACCCATGTATAGCGGATACTGTTGGAGGGAAACGTGATGCGGCGGAGTTGCCATGCAATGAGGAGGGCAATGAGGGTGGCGGCAAGGATGTTGATCAGGACGGCAGGAAAGAGCCCGACAAATAGATTGGAGCCCGTTGCAATATACAGGACCCCGTTGGTGAGATGCATCATCGGTGTCGGGTAAAGCCCTGCCAGTGCTGGATTGTCGGCCTCCTCCGGGGGGAAAAGCACGATGGAGCGAACTACGTTGGGAAGGATCCAGAGGTCATCGACCTCGTCGTAGCCAATAAACTCGCGCCGAAAGTTGTTGGGATCATGGACAACCCAGGCGTTGTGGATGTCGTCGTAGCCGGTGACGACCCGGTAGTGTCCGCCCTCGCGCATGAACTGCAACCAGAGGATGGGGAACCCCGCATCAATGAGGCGCTTCCACTTCTCCTTCGTGCCGGCAAACTCGACGGACTGAAATCCGATGGTCCTTGCGTAATTGCGAATGACCTGGGGTGGCGTCCCCGCAATCCCTGTATAGACACGCTCGGCGATGTTGTCCTGGGAAAGATCCTTGTTCCAGTATCGAAGGACCATGCTGATCGTTGCCGGGCCGCAGTAGTTGCCCCGCTGGGTCAGGTAGCCGATGTTGGGAAGGATGTTGACCCTGTCCTCCGGGGACCGGGTCTGGAGGCGCGTCAGAAAAGTCGCGGCTTCGTTGCGGTGTCGTGGGGAGCGGCTTTCCTCCAGGAAATCGTTGAGTACCTCGATGGCCATTTGCGGCTCGTTGTTGTAATGATATAGACGCGCCAGGCGAATGGCGTGGTTTTCCGTGTATTGCTCCTGGTGCTGCATCTCGGGGAGGAGCAACGCGGCCTCGATGGCCTCCTCCCAGCGCACCATGTCGGCAAGAAGGTCGATTTCGTCGATGCGAAAATCCCCGTGGTTTGGTGCCTTCTCGCGCCACTGGCGGCAATATTCCAGTGCCTCATTCGCCATCCCCAACTGGCGCATATACATGATACGACGGAGGGCAAGCTCGGTGCTCTCGGGATGGGACTCGAGGCCCTTCTCGACCCATTCAAGTCCCTTCGCGGGGTCAAACCAGAAGTCGCGCTCCTCCAGCCTGGCCGCGTAACCATAGACAGCCGGGTTGACCTCCTCCCGTGACAACGCCTCCTGAATCAAGCGCCGTCGTGCTTTCCTCCCCGGGTCATTGAAGTTGAAGTAATTCAGGACCGATACATAGGTCAGGGGAATATGGGACCACCGCTGCAGAAAGTCATCATAATGTGCGGCGAGTTGACGGGGATCCTGGCCGGGTACCATGCGCCGGGCCACCAGAAGGGCACGTTCCAGTTCATAGGGTGTTGGTTGGCCGAGTTGGGCCTTCGCCAGTTCAAGTTCCCGGATGGCAAGGCGTGGGTCACCGGTAAGGATTGTCACCCAACCGCGCAGATAATGCGCCCTCCAGCGGTCCTCCGTTGGGAAATTCTCGGGGTCAAATCGACGCAGGACCCGGGAAAGTTCCCCCCGGTGGGAGGCAATCAAGCCCAGCAGGCGGAGCGCCTCCATGCTGTCTGGAAAATCGCGCAGGGCCTCGCCGGTCAGCTCCAAGGCCAGGTCAAACTCACGGAAGTCGAAGGCACGCTCAGCGGCCTCAATGGCCTCCCTTTCCTCCGGGGATCCAAAGTCACCCCCAAAAACAAAGGCATTTGAGGCCCTCGGGACCAAGGCCACCAGCAGGAGGGCGAATAGGATGTATGGTGCTAATTGGCGAATCACTGGCGCGGTGAAATATCCGGTTTGAATATCGAGATGGTGCCATCAAGGGCACAGAGGGCGATGCGACCACCGTCAAGAAAGGCCGCGGACCCTGCAGAGCCAGCACTACCTGGTAACTCCCAAAGCAAATCAGGAACCACACCGGAGGACGTCTCAACGAGTTCGATCAGTCTGGCCCCCCGATCATTCTCGCAAATCAGCAGGGCACCGGTGGGGGAGAACCGAATCTGGCTGACCGATGGGTCCGATTCCATGGCGCGGGTGGAGACCGGAATCTCCGTAATGGTCACCGGAAACTCGGGCTTGCTGACATTGAAGACCTGAACTCCCGAATAGCGCCGGGCCACTGCCAGTCTCTCGCCATGCAGCGCAAGGGAGTCGACATAATCCCCCCGATTTTCAAGGAGTTGACGCAACCGCGTCGGATCAGCGATATCGAGAATCTGGAGGCCGGTATCGTGATTGTCGGCGAGGAACAAGGCGTTGAGAGTGGACGAAACCGCAAGTTCCTTGGAATAATCGACGTAGGGATACCTTCCCCGGAGGACTGGTTCCGTCTCGGAACCATCCCAGCTGTAACTTTGGACCCCGGCACCGCCGCTTGCGACATAGAGGATCTCGCCATCCCAGACGAGATTTGTCGCAATCGCCTCCACCGGCCATGTCTTGATCGATCTCAACTGGAGTGCCGAAGAACCCTTGATCGTGTTGATTTCGACAAGACGGAGTTCATTGAAACGACCTGCAAGGAGGTACCTGTTCCCTTCGATATGAACCGAATCCAGCGTGGCCCACTCCTTCCGGTGTCCGCTGGCAACAACCTTACCCTTCTCGATTTTCAGAAAGGATACGCCATTGAGCGCCATGGAAGCGACCAGGGTTTTTTCCTCCTCCACCCACTTGAGGGAGCGGGCGTAGCCGGGTAACTGGTGTCGCTCCGGTTGTGCGGCAACGATGTGCAGGGGCGTCAGTACAAGAGCGAGCAGGAAAAGAACAATGGGAAGGAGGGGGGCTTTGTCGTTGACCATGCCACTCCCTGTCCCCGTACTAAACCGCCCTTGGCGGGCCCTCCTGCCACACCCATCCTCCCCATCAGCTGATAACGTGAATTCCAACTCCATGATTCCCCGCCTTTCCATGATTCCCGCGATGGGACTTTGCCTTGCAAACTGGATTGTTCCCGGCCTGGGTTACCTGCTTGTCCGTGACTTTGCACGTGGCCTTGCTCTACTGGTCCTGATAAATGGTTGCTTTGCAATGGGACTTTTCTACAGTGGGTACGTTCTGGTTCCCGTTTTCAGCTACCGTGATCCCGAGTTCAACATTGTCAGTCTTCTGACATATATCTCCCAGGCATTTCATGGGGGAGGATGGGCTCTCTTGCAGGGACTTCATTCCCTTTCCGGTGAGAATGGCGAGGGGCTTTTCAATCTTCACCGGATGGCATCACGGCCCTATTCCGACTTGGGAGTCTTCCATCTTGTCGTTGCGGGGGGGCTGAACTACTTCGCAACGGTGCGTCTCTATGATCTTCTCGCCGGGAACCCGGAGCTCTCCGGTTCGAGTGCCCCCGACGGGGATGGGGAAGCGGAAAAAAATGAGAATAATTCCCCGCAGGGAGGTGACGAGAAATGACATTGGCTGGCCTTCCCTTTTTTCTCTCCGCTTTGTACCTGACCTTGCTGTTCGCCTTCGTTTATTCTTTGCTTTTGACGGGTTTTGATGGGTCGATTTGGAAGCAGACGGCGCGCCGATGGGGTAAACTTTTACTCTTATTGGTCATATTGGGGGTAATTGTGCAGGGCCTTACTGTTTTCGGGTAGGATTCAATGGCCGGAATGGATTTTTCTGATTTTTTTGCTCTTGACCCATCGGCATCCACCATCAAGTCTTCACCGGATTGAAAAAGACACCCCGCGGCGGGTGTCCAACCCCAAACACAGAAAGGAGGGAATGCGGTGAACAAGCTTCGCGGCTTTACCCTCATTGAGTTGCTGATCGTAGTGGCTATCATTGCCATCCTCGCAGCAATCGCAGTCCCCAACTTCCTGGAAGCTCAGGTTCGGTCGAAGGTCTCACGTGTTCGTTCAGATCACAGGTCCTTGGCAACTGCCATTGAAACGTACTATGTGGATAATAATCAGTATCCTGCCTGGACCTCACAATTCGCCCAGTCTGCCGACCAGGGCTACTATCAAGGAACAACACCGCAGAACTTCGGTGCTACCTTCCGCATCCGCAGCACGGCAACTGAGCGCCTTCTGACGCTCACAACCCCCATCGCGTATGTAACCTCCTACTTCCCCGACCCCTTTGCTGACGTTCGCGGAACAACCTTCCGTTACTTCAGCGATGGCCGTGGATGGATCCTCGGCTCCTTCGGGCCGAACGTAAACCAGGCAGCTGGTGGTAACTTGAAGTGGCACAACGCCGCTTCTGCCAACTTCAACATCAACACCCGTGCAGCCAACTCCATTGAAACAATTTACGACAGCCGTGTTTCACAGCCGTCTGAATTGCTGATCGCTGGTGGCGAGCCCAATCAGCCCGCCTTCACCTACGATCCCACCAACGGTACGGTTTCCGCCGGTGACGTGTGGCGCGTGAAGCAGTAATTCTCGCCTCACAACCCTGCTCAGTACCTCTACTTGTTGACCGCCTCCCCCGGGAGGCGGTCAATTTTTTCCATGGCTAAGAGAACCCGCCCCCCCTCCCAGACTGAACGCCGTGCCCGTCGAATACGGGCAGCGGTCTTTTCCTGTTTTGGAGCTTTCCTCCTGCTGGCGCTCCTTTCCGTCGCCGCTTATGGGTTCATGCTAAACCGGCAGGTAACCCCACTTTTTGCATCCACAGACGATCGCCCAAACGGCACCATGGTCTTCCAGTTGTCCCGGATTCTCGTCCATCTTTCCGATGCGGTCGAGGCACCAGCCGGTGGATACCTCCATCGGGAAATGCGCACCTTCGAGAACCTGTTCGCCACCCATGGTCAGTTGTTCCTTTGGGAGGACATCCGAAATGGGGTGCCAGAAGAACGCTGGGTGGTGCATCTGCCGATTATCCGCCCCACGGCGGTGAATCTTCGCCGTGTTGAGCGCGCCCTGATCCACTCCAATGTCCTTGAAAAGGAAGGCGACCCGCCGAGTCTTTCGGGTCAGACCGTGGGGTGGTATCGTGTCGACCACCGCGGTGTCCTTGTCGGGTCGACCCGTGACCTTCCCTCACTGGATTACTCGCCAGCCGTGGAGCCCCTTCCCGATGCCGAATCGGTCCTCCTCTCGGAGGAAGGCTGGATTCCCACCTTTTTGAGGGGCTCAATTCCTCCAACCAGTGACCTGCTTGATGGTTGCCCCCACCCCCACACTCTGGAGATTGAATGGGGCGGTGAATTTCATCGGGGCGAGGTGCTCTTCGTTTTTCGTTGCGAGGGCGAGCCGCGGGCCGAAATCCATCCCTACTTCTTCCCCTTCGAGGGAATCCTGAATCCTCCAACTGCTCCGTGATGAACGCCTCCCCAAACCCTGTCGTTGTCCGTGTGATTACCTGGCTCCCTGTCGGTGGCATCGAGCGCCGCATGGTGGCAGTCCTGCCCCGATTGAGGGATCGGGGATGGAGCCCCCGCGTTGTTTGCATTCGCGAGGAAGGCCCCCTTGCCGCGGATCTTAGGGATGCGGGAATCCCGGTGGATGTTCTCCCCGTCAAGTCCCGCCTTTCTCCAACCGGCATTCGGGCGCTTTCCCGTTATTTCACCGAGCACAAGGCCGCCATCGTTCATTCCCACATGTATCGCTCCAATGTGCCGGGAACCATGGCTGCACGCCTGGCGGGTATTCCGGCAATTTTTGGCCAGGTTCACAATGTGGGTACCTGGGCCACCCGACGCCAGCGATTGGTGGAGGCCATGGTAGCGCGGTTGCGCAACGGCACCTTTGCTGTCTCCAAGGCCGTGCAACAGGATGTCATGACGCGCCTCCGGCTTCCGGAGGAGAAGGTTCCGCTGCTATACAATGGAATCGATACCGATCTGTTCCAGCCCTCGCCGGAGCGGGGGACCCGGTTGCGGGAGGAACTCGGTCTTCCCGACGATGCGGTGGTATTCCTCGTTCCCGCCCGCCTGCACCAGCAGAAGAATCCCGACGGTACCCTCCAGGCTGCCATTGATGCCATGAAGGGACAGGATGATCCGCTCCCCCATTTCGTCCTGGCGGGGGAGGGCAAATTGCGGGAGGGACTTGAAAGACAGGCCGCCGAGTCGCCCCACCCCGGTCATTTTCATTTTCTGGGTGCCCGGGACGACATGATTGATCTATACAACGCAGCGGATGTGATCCTCCTATCGAGCTTCAAGGAGGGATTCTCCAACGCCATTGTCGAGGGATTGTCCTGCGGCAAGCCCTGTTTGGTCAGCGACGTGGGGGGAAACCGGGAAGCTGTTTCCAGCGGGAAGGTGGGATGGGTCCATGCCTCCGGCGACGGTGAGGCGCTGCTGGAGCAAATCATTGAGGCCACAAGGCGGGGGAGGGCTGGTCTTTCCGCCATGGCCGGGGATTGTCGCGCCCAGGCCCTTCTCTTCAGCATTGACAGGTTGGTCGAGCAGACATCGGATTTTTACGCGCGTGCCCTTGGTTGCGCGCCCAAGCAAACGGGGAGTTCCCTTGCCAGTGAATGAGCAGACGGCACAGCAGCCACCAAGTCCACCGACCTTCGATGCCCAATGGTATGCGTACCTCCAATGGATGTTTTCCTTCCACATCCTCAATGTCCGCCAGAAGGTCTTCACGATCGCGGAAAAGTATTATGTGACCGATGAGAACGGCCATGGGCGGTTTTATGTCGTCCGTCCCCCCCACATTGGGCTCAACATGCTGGCGTCCTTCTGTGCCTTTGCCGTGATGATCATCTTTCTCGTGACTGCCTATCGGCTGATGTTCGGAGCGGGGCAGGTCCTTCCCGCCATTATTGTGTTTGTGATCGGTGGGAACATTGCAGCACTTACCCGCCTCCTCCTCGCCCCCTACCGGGATATAGCCATCTATACGGACGACACCGAAACGGTGCCCGTCCTGCGAATCACCCAGGAGAACAAGCTGGCGCTGTATCGCCGTTATGCCATATACGATGCCATGGGGAATCTCATTGCCGAGGCGCGGCGGACCACCATCGCGAGTGTCCTGCGCCGCCGCTGGAAGGTCTATACACC
>JAFIGB010000360.1 GCA_020831705.1 Candidatus Sumerlaeia bacterium
CCCCGCGGGGGGGAACAAACTCCCCGCAGCCAGCGCTTGACCGCATCGCGCTGGTTCGTGCCCCAAACGCGCAACCCGCGCTTGCCAGACCGTCCGGCCGCCGAGCCAAGAGCAAAAAAGCCAAAAAGAACTTTTAAGGAAAAAGAATCCCGGCTCCCGTGGGGGGTACCATGTACCTGCCCCTTACCTACTCCACCGAACTTGTTTTTTTACTTTCAGGTTGACCCCTTGCCGAATCGGTATTTCCCTCTTGATCTGCGAAAGACTATCTTTGGCAGCGATCCTTTGGTGGCCACACCATAAGGAAGCCTCCTGAGGGGCAGGGGCCGTTTGTTCACCGGAATCGAAATTTGATCGATCGCACCAAGTCCAATAGAATCAATGCGATTTCTTGCCAGTTGAGGCAATCGTTCTCGAACCCAATGTCCCTGACATTTCACCAATCCATCCCCCAGCGAGGCCCGCTTTACCCATGATGACAGTCAACGACACCCGAGATTCAGAGTTTTCACGGAAAACGCAGGGAATTCACGAAAATGGGCGGGGCCTTTGGCGGGCCCTCGCCCTTTCCCTCATCATGATGCTGGGTGCGGCTCAGGCTGCTGCCCAGATTCCGATCAACTCTTGGGCCGACCTCCACAATATGCGCAACGACCTGTCGGCCGACTATATCCTGATGACCAATCTGGGGCCGACCGATCTGGAGTATGACGACTATGCATCCTCCTCGGCCAATGGCGGTCAGGGGTGGCAGCCAATCGGTAGCCCTGGGGCACGTTTCACTGGCAAGTTTGACGGCAATGGCTATACCATCTCAGGCTTGGTCATCGACCGGCTTCCCTCCAACGATATAGGATTTTTCGCCGCAATCGGCGGCGGCGGAGCCAGCCTCTCCAATATCCGTTTGGAGGATGTCGACGTAAATGGCAACATCAACGTCGGTGGGTTGGTCGGTAATATGTATGGGGCAACGATCTTCAACTCCCACGTCTCCGGCCGGGTCAATGGTGGGACGGCAAATAACGGCTACGATGTTGGTGGTTTGGTTGGGTTCATCTTTTCCAACTCAACACCCACAGCAATTATTCTGTCCTCAAGTTCCTCCGCTACCGTTTCGGCTCGCGGTGGGTTGGGTGGACTTGTTGGAAGATTCGAGAGCGGCGGGCTCATGCAGGAGTCCTACTTCTACGGCCATTTGATCCCTCGCTCGGCATTTGGCTTTGCAGTGGGGATGATCGCTGGCTACTTGGGTGGTAACGTTGAGCGATCCTATAGTGCAGGAACCATGGAAAACCAGAATTTAGAGTATGTGGGTGGAATCGGAGGAGATATCGAGGGTGGAATGATCATTGACTCCTACACCACGGCAAATATTTACGGAGGTAATTTTGTTGGAGGAATTGGCGGGCGTGTCTACGATCCCGTGGAGATATCCCGGACCTTCTCCGCTGGGACGATTACAGCCTTAAGCAGCCCTATCGGAGGATTCATTGGCGAGAATCAGTCAACTGTTCCATTTACGTCGTCCTACTGGAACTCTGATGCGAATCCAACCCTCAATGCTGTGGCCCAGGGTCCTTCAACTGGCATCACCGGCCTCACAACAGAGCAAATGAAGCATCCCGCCTCCGGAGGTGCCTACGCCGGATGGGACTTCGACACGGTATGGAACGATGGCAGCGATATGCGCAACGATGGCTATCCCTACCACCAATGGCAGACGGTGACATTCTCTGTTGAGTACGCAGCAGGGCCGGGAGGCACCATTGACACCAGCAGCGAGTCAGCCAGCCGCCTTCGCATCCCCGGCGCAAACAGTTCCATCACGGCTGTTCCGGATAGCGGCTTCAGCTTTGTCCAATGGAGTGACGGTGTGACCGATAATCCCCGCATCGACACGAGAATTAATGCTGATATCAATGTCACGGCGACCTTCGCTGACATCACAGCCCCCGTCTCCAGTCTCGACTTCACCGCCAACACCACCCGTGCCGGGGCAACGGTGAGCCTTGACTATACGGTCGTCGAACTGGGCAGTGGCCTTGATGAGGTCGAACTCTACGTCCGCGCCCCCGGATCCGGTTCCTTCGTGGCCACCGGCGTCACGGCCAGCGCCCTCACCGGTACCTTTGTCTATACGGGCACCGATGGCAACGGTCTCTACGAATTCGCCACCGTCGCCGTGGACAATGATAGCAATGCGGAAGCCACTCCGACCGAAGCCGAAGTCAGCATCCTCTGGAACCTGGTCGAGAACGGCGACTTCACCATCGAAGTCACCAGCTCAGACCACACCACCACCCACCCGATGACCAACGAGATAGACATCCTGATCACCATCCAGGATGCCACCATCGGCGGCACCATCACCGTGTCGCGTACCCCCGGCAATAACGCCCCGGGTACGGCACTCAATGCGGATGCCCTCCTTGACGAGTATATCACCATCACCGGCGACGGACTCGGCACCGGTTGGACAGCGACGATCACCTGGAACTTCGACCCCGACAATGCCACCGGCCTGGACGGCACCCTGGACACCGTCTTCCAGTTCAATGAAACGACCTTCGTGAATCAGTATCCGGTGACGGGTACCAATCCCCTGACCATCGGCCCGGTCTCAACCTTCTCCGACTGGTACGCCGGCGATGCGAGCAGTGATGTGGATGAGTGGATGCTGCTCAACGACTGATTCCCAGCCGCGCCAGTATAATCCAAAACTCAATCCCCACCCGGGAGCGTCATGATGGCCTCCCGGGGTTTTCATTCCAGCGTGGGGCGTCCTGCATCCCCTGCTCCTTACTCTCATTAATCATTGTGGGTGCTGTGAGCGAGGTGCCTCCTCCAGTAGTCACTGGAGTGTTGAGAGAAATCCCTCATGGTTTTTGACCTTTTGGGTTGCCATGGGAAATGTTATGAATACTTTTATTTGGACGAGAAGTATTGTTGTAATCATTATATCCCATAAGAGACACAATTTACGATGAAATTTATTCCAGTGCCCAGATTTGTCGGACTTCCAATCAGACTTTTCCTGGCCACCCTGCTTTTGCTTGGTTTGCCAGCAGGCTTTACCATTGCTTCGGCTCAAACTTCAATCAGCACCGCCTTCAGTTATCAGGGGAGCCTCATGGACGAGGGCATCCCCGCCAATGGCACCTATGACTTCTCCTTCGCCCTCTTCGATGCGGTGGAGGATGGCGACCGAATTGGATCCACCCTGACTGTTAATGGACAGTCTGTCGTTCACGGACTTTTCACCACCTCCCTGGATTTCGGTGCCGGGGTATTTGGTGAGGATGCCCGCTGGCTGGAAATCTCGGTGGCGAGGGACGGGGAGGCCCTCACCCTCCTGATCCCCCGGCGGGAAATAGAAGCCGCCCCCCAGGCGCGCTTCGCCCTGGAAGCCAGCGTGGCGCAAACCGCCAGTATTGCAGATACTGCTGGTGATGCAGCAACCCTCAATGGGCTAACGGCGGCTGAAATCGCCAGACCACAGGTTTCCTTCAAGGCATACCATACTGGTATTGGTGTACTATATGAGCCTCCACTCTTCGAATACGCGACGATTGTATTTGATGGAGTCGACCACAACGATGGTAATCATTATGATTCGACAACCGGCAAGTTTACTGCCCCGGCTGACGGTGTCTACTTGTTTTCTGTTAATATTGAAAGGCTTATTGACTGGTACTTTTTTACCTGTTTGATGGTAAATGAAACCGTTGTTGGTGGAAGCCGCGAATTGGATGAGTCGAGGGTCAACTCCAATACATGGGTGGTGAAATTAAATGCTGGCGACGTGGTTACTGCCAATCAATACTCGGGTAAATTGTATATTAATAATTACCTACCAAGCTATCTGGATGGAGAGGCGGGGCGCAACACCACTTTTATGGGAGTGCAACTCTACTGAGATGTCTCCGGCACGACTGATTCGCTTTCTTTAATATCAGGACTAACCATCAGGAGCTAGACAACCAGATGAACAGAATTGGAATTCTTTGCGCCTTGCTCGTGAGCATTGTCCCTGTAGGTGGTTTCGCCCAATCGGGCGGCCCATTCAAACTCCGCGGTTCCACCATCCACTCCGGAGCTGGTATCAGTTCGGGCGGCAGTTTCTCTCTGTCCGACTCCTTGGCGGGGCCGACCTCCGGGTTTTCCAGTGGTGGGGATTTTGAACTTTCCGGGGGCTATCTGGGCCCTGTGGATTTTTCTCCTCCTGAATCCGCTGCCAGTGCCACCAACCTGACCCGCGCGGCAGGAATATTGGATGGCACCTTTACCGCCAATGATGGGGCTGGCATCGGAGTTGCCACTGTTGAGCTATTCGTCCGCACACCCCTCAACCCATGGACTTCCGCGGGTATCGTCACCGGTGGCACATTTGATTATCAACCCACCGATGGCAGTGGCGCCTATTTCTTCGCCACCCGGGCAACGGATCATTTTGGGAACACACCTCCTGCACCGGAGGAAAATGGCACCGGCGATGTGATGATCCTGTACAACGAAACAGAAAACGCCCCCTTCACCCATGGCGTTGTCGAATCCGGGAGCTATATATTCCCCATGACCGATGACATTAGTATTGTCATTATCTTCGACGCTGGGACCACAGGCGGGCCGATCACCGTGTCGCGTACCGTGGGCGGAAGTGTTCCAGGCGGTTTCGATCCCGGCAAGCTCATTGGCGAGTCACTCATCATCACGGGGAACTTCTCCGGCGGTGAGGCCACCGTTGCCTGGAACTTCGATCCCGACAATGCGCTCGGTATCGACGGCAACCTCGACATGGTATTCCAGTTCGATGGAACGACCTTCGTGAATCAGTATCCGGTTTCGGGCACCAACCCTCTGACCATCGGCCCCATCACGAGCTTCTCCGACTGGTACGCCGGCGACGCGAGCAGTGATGTGGATGAGTGGAAGCTACTCAACGACTGACCGGGGTCCTCACTGGGGCCAGGTCATCGTTGAAGCCCCCCGGCCGCCCGGAACCGCCAATATCCTGGCAATTCCGGGCGGTTTTCGGTGGGGGAGCGGTATTTTGGGCGGCCCTTGGGGTGGTGCTCCATGGCCGGCCAGAAACTAAATCATTAAATTTTTGCAATCTCCATTGACTCATGGGGGCACTTGGGTAGTGATAGTTAGCGACGCACATGACTGCGTAAGATTTTGGTCGTTGGGCCTTGGTGGCCCCCGTCTGGATTTTCGCAGCAATTTCATCAGTATTGGAGTTCGTTCAGTGGCAAGTACAGGTACAGTCAAATGGTTCAATGAGACAAAGGGCTTCGGCTTCATCTCACCAGACAGCGGCGAAAAGGATCTTTTCGTCCATCACACGTCCATCCAGATGAGCGGCCATCGCACGCTCACTGAAGGTCAACGCGTTTCATTCGAAGTTTCAGAAGGTCCCAAGGGACCCAAGGCTGAGAACGTAACTCCAGAGAACTGAGCGTAACAGCTCACCCTCTGTCCCCAAATAATCACACCCGCCGTCACGGTCGTTTCCAAGCTTTTTCGAGAGCACGGGGCGACTGTCATGGCGGGTGTTATGATTTTCAGGCCGGTCGTTCCTCCAGGTAATTGGTGCCGAAAAAAACGGGGAAACATTCCCCCCTTTTTCCCTTGCCACACCTGCGGTATCCCGTGCTTAGTCTCCCTCCCCCGCGAGAGGGGCCGAATCCGGTCCTGTCCCTCGCAACTTCGGGGCTGCTGTAGCTCAGTCGGTAGAGCACTTCCTTGGTAAGGAAGAGGTCACGAGTTCGAATCTCGTCAGCAG
>JAFIGB010000378.1 GCA_020831705.1 Candidatus Sumerlaeia bacterium
CATCCCCTGCCTGCTGTATATACTGAATGATCTTCGCCTGGCTGGATTCTTCCTGATGAGGGGCCACTGGCCCACGCGGGAGGATGTGGAACCGGCAACCAAGCGGAATCTCGACGATGACGAGTATATCACCCGTTACAGCGACGAGACGCAATTACCGAAGATGGGAAATCCATCCGAGGGATACTGATTGAATATCAGGGGGTGGTCAGGCTTCCTTAATGGAAGTCTTCAGACCGATGTTTGTCGTTGGTTTCATCGAAAAGGGATCAGGGCCGAACGAGGCGATTTTCTGGCTGATCTCCACGGCCTCGTACTTGGACATCGGCCCGGCCACAACGGCCTCTCCCTTTGTATGAATCGTGGTTGCGAGCCGATTTGCATCCTCGGCCGAGACCTGAAGGATGGCGCAAAAAACCATGATCACATAAATAAATGTATGATGATCGTCGTTATAGACAACCACAACCCATCCCCTCTGGGGCTTGACCTCGGCTCCGGTTTCCTGCTCCAGAAGAGGTAAGGGCGATTCTTTCTCCGGCATTGGTAACTCCCGATCAATTGGCAGACGAAAAATTCCCCGGCTGCCCAAGGGACTTCCTGCCATGTTTCTCCGGCCCCTGACAAGCCGATTTCCCATCCTGCCAGGCACGGCGATTTGATCCCCCTTGCGAACGGCATCATTAAAATCAATTATGGAGCAACTTCGCAGTTGGGTGAAATGCCGCAATGACCGAGGAACAGAAAAGCGCCTATCTCGCAGCCGTTTACTACGTCGACCTTCCAGGGGGAAGAATCACCATCCCCGCCAGTGGACCCAGTGATGCCCTGCGGAAACTCCACGCCGCGAAGGGTGTCCGGGGATCTGCCTTTGTGACGGCATGGAACGCCCGTGGGGAATTGACTCCCCGGGGTGTCAACGACATCGCCCAGCAGCAACTCCTCCGATTTGTCACCGGAAGATGGGAATTTTTCCCCGGCGCTGGCACGGATCCAAAGGGCCTCTGGCCGGAGGAGCCAAGTCTGCTTGTCCTTGGAATCAGCCGCGAAGAAGCGGTGGCGCTGGGTAGGCAGTTTCAACAGGTTGCCATTCTCTTTGCCAACGAACAGGGGGATGTCGAGTTGCTCGCCCTTTGACGGAGCCCGCAAAGGGAACACTTGATTTGCCATCCCAATGTTGCTTTCATGGAACTGGTGGTCGGGGAAGGATGAACGACCACGAAATCAATCACATTGGTGGTTTGCCCATGAGACCGGATTATCTGCCCATCGAAAATTATGGAGTAATCGGCGACCTGACAACGGTGGCGCTTGTCAGTATTGATGGGTCGATTGATTTCATGTGTTTTCCCAGCTTTGATTCTCCGACTATCTTCGCAGCAATCCTTGACCGGAAAAAAGGGGGGTACTTCCAGATCGCCCCACTGGACAACGACGTCAAAAACAAGCAGATCTATCTCCCCCAGACCAATGTGTTGCTCACAAGATTCCTTTCCCCGGAAGGCGTGACGGAGGTCAGTGATTTCATGCCGACGGAGGACCAATGCCCCGGCCATGATTTGGTGCGGCGGGTGAAGTGCGTGCGGGGAACCTCCCATGTTCGCATGGTATGTGCACCGCGATTCAATTACGCCCGCTCCGACCACTCCGTGGAAGTTTTCGAGGGTGGGGTGATCTTTACCTCCAAGGGACCGGATCGCACCGTGCTGCGCCTGCGCAGCACCGAACCCCTCAAGGTCTGCGAGGATGGCTCGGTGGTTGCCGAATTCACCCTCCATGCGGGGGAAACTCGGGGCTTTATTCTCGAACAGGCCATCGGTGCCCACTCCGACGCCCCCTCCGCCTCCCAGGAATTCGTTTCAGAGACATTCAAGCAAACATTGACGTTTTGGCGTGATTGGATCGGGAAGATGAAATACCAGGGCCGATGGAGGGAGATGATGGAACGATCGGCGCTGACACTCAAGCTCCTCGATTCCCGGCCCCACGGCTCCATCATTGCCTCCCCCACCTTCGGCCTTCCCGAGCAGATCGGGGGCGTCCGAAACTGGGATTACCGATATACATGGATTCGTGATGCCTCCTTCACACTCTACGCCCTCATCCGCCTTGGCTATACAGAGGAGGCGGAAAAGTTCATGGACTGGATTGCGGAACGCTGCAATGAGCTTTCCGAGGAGGGCACCCTCAATATCATGTATGCCGTGGATGGCAGGAAGGAACTGACCGAGGAAACCCTGGACCATCTGGAGGGGTACCGGGGCTCGAAGCCCATCCGCATCGGCAACGGTGCCTACAATCAGTTGCAGCTGGATATTTACGGGGAACTTATGGATGCCGTCTACCTTTATGACAAGTACGGGGCACGCATCTCCCACGAGCTTTGGAGAAGCCTCACCCGCCTGATGAACTGGCTTTGCAGGAACTGGCACCTGCCCGACGAGGGAATCTGGGAGGTGCGTGGTGGCCGCAAAAAATTCCTCTTCTCCCGCGTCATGTGTTGGGTTGCGCTGGATCGCGCTGTTCGCCTTTCGATGAAGCGCTCCCTCCCCGCCCCCCTCAACGAATGGATCTCCACCCGGGATCAAATCTACCGGACGATTCACAAGGACTTCTGGAACCCGCGGATTGGAGCCTTCACCCAGTCCCAGGGATCGACCTATGTGGATTCATCGGCCCTCCTCATGCCGCTGATGCGATTCATCGGGGCAAAGGATCCCCGGTGGCTCTCGACCCTGCGGGTGATTGAGAACGACCTGGTGGAGGATTCCCTTGTCTATCGATATAGAAATCATGATCACGATGGACTCGACGGCGAGGAGGGCACCTTTTCCATGTGCACCTTCTGGTATGTGGAGTGCCTTTCAAGGTCCGGAGACGTGGAAAAGGCACGCTTCGTCATGGAGAAAATGCTGGGTTACGCCAATCACCTTGGGCTCTACGGCGAGGAACTTGGGTCCCGGGGGGAACACCTTGGCAATTTCCCCCAGGCCTTCACACACCTTGGCTTTATTAGTGCCGCCTTTGACCTCGACCGGCGACTTTCAGGTTTCACACATACGTCATGACGAAGCGCACGGACATTTGGGATGTCATCGTGGTCGGGGCAGGGCCGGCGGGATCGATTGCTGCCCTGATGGCCGCAAGACGAGGGCTGAAAACCCTGCTGGTCGACCGCGCCCAATTTCCCCGAACCAAGGTCTGCGGCTC
The DNA here is from genome assembly GCA_020831705.1 of Candidatus Sumerlaeia bacterium. Lineage (GTDB taxonomy): Bacteria > Sumerlaeota > Sumerlaeia > SLMS01 > SLMS01 > JAFIGB01. The sequence goes on from JAFIGB010000378.1 coordinate 3,211, forward strand.
CTGCCTCAATGAAGGGTTACTGGAGTTGCTCCGTGGAATCGGCCTTGATGCTGCCTCCCAATTTCCAACAGCGCCCACTCTCAAACAAGCCACGTTCAACCTCAACGGTCGGGCCATTTCCTTTCCCCTACCCGGTGGAATCGCCCTTTCCCGGGAAGCCTTCGATCATTGGCTGGTGCAGGAATGCATTCGAAGCTCCGTCGATTTTTTACCCGAAACTTCCGCCCGCATTGGTCCCTGCACCGATGAAACCCGTTCCGTGATATTAATCCAGGGCGGGGCACCCAATGGAGTAGTCCATCATGCCCGCACGGTGGTCTGTGCCACCGGTTTGACCTCCAGCGCCATCGATGGCATCATCTGGAAATCCCCTCGATGGCGGAAGAATCGAATTGGGATTGGGGCGGTCCTTGACGAAGACTTCATCGACCTTGATCGTCACGAAATCTTTTTAAATGTCAGAAAATGGGGTTACGCCGGCCTGGTCAGGTTGGAGGACAACCGCATTGATTTTGCCGCGGCTGTTGACCCTCAATTTATTCGCCGGTGCGGATCACCGAACAAGTCACTTGCCAGGATGATCGAGGGGGTTGGGCGCCGGGTGAACATGCCCCCGGAATTCCAGTTTCGGGGTACTCCCCCACTTACAAGACACGCCCGGCAAGTTGGCCTGCCCCGCCTCTTCCTGGTGGGAGATGCCGCCGGATACGCCGAACCATTTACAGGCGAGGGAATGCACTGGGCTGTCCTTTCCTCGGCCATTGCATCGGATCTTGTGGCGCAATGTGCAACAGGTGACGACCCGATAAAGTTGGCCAGGCAGTGGCAGGCCCTTTGGAAGGCTTCCCTGGGAGGGAGATGGAAGCGGTGCCTTTTCATTTCACAAGTGCTGAGATTTCCCCGCACCCTGGGTGCCCTTTCCGGTATGATTCCCGCTCCAGATAAATTGAAGCAGACTTTGGCGAGCAGTTTCTCCGGCCAAGGTAACAGATGATACCGTTACTTTGACACTCCAATTGCCTGTATGAGCAGGTTGAAGCAGACACCGACGATACCTTGAAGGAAATGCCGAACCCAACCCACCGCCCACGAGGGAATTAACGGAGACAAATGAATCCTCTCCTGTCGAAAATCATTGGAATTTTTTGCTGCCTCATTGGAATTCTGGCAATGGCCATCGTACCGCATGTTCTCTACTGGCCGGGAAGCCTTTGGCTTCTGGGCATTTACACCGATCAGGCTGCAAAGGTAACCATCGGCATTGTGGGGCTTTCCTTCCTGATCCTCGGTCTCCAGTTGATCATCTTCTCAAAAAGCAGGGTCATCACCCGCAATTCCTTCCGTGGGATTGCCGTTGTCGGTATTATTGGATTATTTGCTGTTGTCATCCCAACCGCGGCAAACTCCCGCATCATCGCCAACTTGACCAATGGCTCCGAAATTAAGGACATCCCCCTCAAATACGCGGGGAACAAGGAGCACCGCTTTCTTGTGATCGGTGACACCGGCCACCGCAGCGAGCGCCTCGGTCCCATGATGGAGCTGATCGGCTCCATGCACGATGATCATCCCATCGAAGCGGCGATCCTGCTCGGCGACATGCTCGATGCAGATGAACCCTTTGACGAAGCCGTGCAATTCCAATTCATCGAACCCTTCAAGCCCCTGATAGACCGGGGCATTCCCCAATTCCTCGCCCTTGGAAACCATGAAATCTATGATGGCCACGCTGAGGGAGCAATTGCCCACCCCATCTTCAACATGGAGGGGAACACTTATTACGCCCGGACATTTGCAGATGGTGAGCTGACCGTCTTCTTCCTCGACTCAACACGCATCGTCGACCACCCCGCCCAACTCCTGTGGTTCAGGCAGAAACTGGCACAAACCACCTCCAAATGGAAGGTCGTCGCCATGCACCATGGCCTGATGGGGTCGGACATTAATCACGGCCCCGATGAGAGGCGGTATCACTTCCTCGAACCCCTCCTCCACGGAGAAAATGGCGTGGATCTCGTCCTTTCAGGACACAACCACTTCTACGAGCGCATGAACCCAATCAAGGGGACCGTCTTTATCACCTCCGGACATGGCAGCAACCCCACCCACCAAACCGCACCCGAACACCCCGAAACCGCATTCCGGATGATCCAAACACGGGGTTTCCTCATCATGTCCCTGGGCGAAGGCTACCTCGATATTCAGTCCATCACCGAAGACGGCGAGGTTGTCGACGGGGTCACCCTCGTCAAAGACAATCTCCGTGTTGCTGCTGGGGAATAACACCCACTGAAACCGTGGTATTACGATACATAATACATATAACCTTTACCTAAAGGCCCATTAGACTATTATTCCGATAGAGATAATCAAGTTCTCCTTGACCCATGCCACACTCCCTGTGTTCCTTTCCCCGCCGGTGGCGAATGGACCCGATTCCACCCGCCCAATCTCCTGATGGTTGACAAAGATGTTTACCCTGGACGGTTATCTCACAGTTGCCACCCTCGTATTCGTTTTCGGGATGCTTGCCTTCACCCGGAGGAGCCCCGATTCAATCCTTTTCGCCGGGTTGATCTTCCTTATTATCAGTGGGGTTCTGACACCGTCCCAGGCATTCTCCGGCTTTTCCAACGAGGGGATCCTCACCGTGGGAGTCCTCTATATCGTGGCAATGGGCCTGCGGGAATCGGGTGGGATCAATCTGGCCAGCTCATTCATCCTGAAACGCCCCCGGAATATCATGGACGCCCAGGGGCGCCTGATGCTCCCCACCGCGGGGTTCAGCGCGTTCCTCAACAACACCACCCTGGTGGTCATGTTGCTCCCCGTGGTGAGCGAGTGGGCGAAAAAATTTCATATCCCCGTCTCAAAGCTCCTCATTCCCCTCAGCTACGCCTCGATTCTTGGAGGGGTCTGCACCCTGATAGGAACCAGCACTAACCTGGTCCTCAATGGGTTGTATATCGAGGCGGGTTATGACTCCCTCAGCTTCTTCGAGATATCCAAGCTTGGTGTTCCCCTCGCAATTATTGGCATCGGTGTATTGCTCCTTGGGTCGAACTGGCTTCTTCCCGACCGTCGCCCAACGATTTCCGACACGGATGACCCGCGGGAATACGTCCTCGAAATGATGGTCGAGAAGGGAAGCCCCCTTGAGGGAAAAACAATCGAGGAGGCGGGGTTGCGTCACCTGCCCGGGCTTTACCTGACGGAAATCGAGCGTGACGGTGAAATTCGCTCGGTCGTCGGGCCGGAGGAACGGCTCCACGGCGGGGACCAACTCATGTTCGTCGGCATCGTGGATTCCATCGTCGACCTTCAGCGTATTCGCGGCCTTGTTCCCGCCACCGACCAGGTCTTCAAACTGGCTGGAACAACAGGTGATCGGGTACTCATCGAGGCCGTGGTATCCGATTCCTCGCCCATGGTGGGGACGAGCATCCGCGCCGGTCGATTCAGGACCCGCTATGATGCTGCCGTCATTGCAGCCGCCAGGAATGGTGAACGGATTCGCCAGAAGCTCGGTGACGTCGTTCTCCAGCCCGGGGATACCCTCCTCATCGAGGCCCTTCCGACCTTCGTTGCCCAGCAAAAGCATTCGCGGGATTTCTTCCTGGTCAGCCGTATAGAGGACTATACACCCCCCCGCCATGACAAGGTGTGGTTGTCCCTGGCGATCATGGCGGGGCTCGTGATTTCCGTCACAGGTGGCTGGCTGACAATGATGAAGGCCGCCCTTCTGGCCGCTGCAGTGATGATCCTGACGGGATGCCTTTCCTCCGAATCGGCGCGGAAGAGCATCGACTGGCGGGTGCTGGGCGCCATTGTCGCCGCCTTTGGCATTGGGCGCGCCATGCAGGTCAGTGGAACGGCGGAGGTCATCGCGACCTGGATGCTGGGGTTGTCAGCGGGGCACGCGCTCCTTTCCCTTTTCCTTGTCTATCTATCCACGCTCCTCTTCACGGAAATGATCACCAACAATGCTGCCGCCGTGCTGATGTTCCCCATTGCGATGGCGACGGCCACGGGGCTTGGTGTCGAGCCTCTCCCCTTCCTGATCGCCACAATGGTCGCGGCCAGTTGCGGCTTCGCCACCCCCCTGGGCTACCAGACCCACCTGATCGTTTATGGCCCGGGTGGCTACCGCTTCTCCGACTTCCTCAAGGTCGGAATCCCGATGGACCTTCTCATCATGGTGGGCTCCCTGATTCTGATTCCCTTGCTTTGGCCGTTCACTCCTGTCATCGTTCCCTGAGTCTGGATGACGGATACCGATCCAAACGGAGGCCTGCCCCATGACAGCAAGGAAGTTGGATGCAACGGAAACCCACAACCTCCCCGATGACCTTCCCCATTGGGAAGTCGTCGGCGGCAAGATTCGTCGCAGCTTCGAGTTCAAGAACTTCAACGAGGCCTTCGCGTTCATGACACGCGTTGCCCTGCTTGCGGAAAAAATGAATCATCATCCGGAATGGTTCAATGTCTATAAGAAGCTGACCATCGAGCTGACAACCCACGATGTCGGTGGACTCAGCGACCTCGACGTCATCATGGCAAAGCGCATCAATTCCTACCTGGAATAAACAGGCTCCACGCACTCAATCGCCAAGCTGCATCCGCTCGCCAACCAGGTCGACAACGCCGGAAACACCTTCCGGTGCGCCCAGGGAGAGGCTGACAGGGTCGGGCTGGCTTCCACCAATGTATAGACGAATCCGCCCGGGATGAACGGCCGTCCTCCCCGATTCCTCCACAATCGCCAGCTGTCTCGACTCGATGGTAAAATCAACCCGCCGCGTCTCGCCGGGAAGCAGGTGGACCCGCCGCGTTGCCGCCAATTGGCGCACCGGTGGGGAGTGCTCCTCCTTCTCCAGGTGCTCCAGATAGACCTGAACCACCTCGTCGCCGGGAATTTCACTTGTATTGCTGACCTCCACCGAGACGAGAAGGTCCCCGCCAACTTCCAGCTCCCGGGGTTCCAGATGCAATTCCCGGTAGGAAAAACGTGCGTAGGAAAGCCCAAAGCCGAAGGGAAATTCGGGAACTCCCCGGAAGAAGCGATACGTCCTCCCCTCCATGTTATAGTCCCCAAACGGGGGCAGCTCATCGACAGATTTATAGACAGTGACCGGCAGGCGCCCCGCCGGGCTGTAATCTCCGAAGAGCACCTCCGCCAATGCCCGCCCACCTTCCTGGCCGGGATAAAACTGCTGGACCAGGGAGGTCACTCCGTCCAGTTGTCCGCCCAGGGATACCGCTCCCCCGCTCATGACAACAACGACCACGGGAGTCCCCGTTTCGAGAATCCGGGCAAGGAGTTCCCGTTGTATATCAGGGAGCATGATGTCCTCCCGGTCACCGGACTTCCCTGCCAGATAATGGGTCCCCTCCTCCCCCTCCAGTTGCGGCCCCAGCCCGAGGATGAGAATCGCAACATCGGCCTCCTCGGCAGCGAGAACCGCCTCTGCAAAGTACCGGTCGGGGGCATTGAGCCGATGATCAATGGCCGTGATGTCACAGCCCGGCTGATAGAGCACCCGCGTGTTTTCCGAAACACGCCCACGTATTCCCTCCAGCGCCGTCACCGACTCCGAGGGGATCCCATGGTAATTACCAAGGAGAACCTCGCGGCTGTTCGCATTGGGTCCGATCACGGCGAGGGTTCGAAGGGAATCGGGCAGGGGAAGAAAATCCCCCTGATTACGCAGCAGAATGATCGACTGCCGTGCTGCTTCGAGGGAAAGCTGGCGATGCTCGGGACTATCAACCACGGACAGGGGAATCGAAGCAAAGGACACCCGATCAGGTGGATCAAACATGCCCAGGCGGAATCGCGCCGTCAGGACGCGTTCCAGGCTGCGATTCACATCCTCCTCGGTAATCAACCCTTCCTCAAGGGCCTCCGTGAGGTGCTTGTACGCCCCACCACAATTGAGGTCGCACCCCTCACGTAGAGCCATTGCAGCGGCCTCGGCCATCGAATCGGCAAGGCCATGGCCGGTGTGAATGTCGGCCACCGCCCCACAATCCGACACGACGAACCCACGGAATCGCCACCGTTTCCGGAGAATATCGACAAGGAGCTTCCTGCTCGCACTGCACGCCTCTCCATTCGTCCTGTTGTAGGCAGTCATGACCGACATGGCCCCCGCCTCCACAATGGCGGCGCGAAAGGCGGGTAGATACGTCTCGTGGAGGTCCTTCCCGCTGACCTCTGCGTTGAAGGAATGACGTCCCTCTTCCGGACCGCTATGAACGGCGAAATGCTTGGGGGTGGCCACAATCTTGACGTGGTTGCCTTGGGATTCCTGCAGGGCGCGAATCATCGCCTTGGCCAGATGAGCCGTAAGCCAAGGGCACTCCCCGTAGGTTTCCTGCCCCCTTCCCCACCGTGGATCCCTGAAAATGTTAATGTTGGGAGACCAGTAGGTCAGCCCGCGGTAAATCCGGTGATCCCCCATGCGTGCCGCCGCATGGTGCTTCGCCCGGGCCTCGGTCGCCACGGTATGGAACACCCGTGTGAAGAGGTTCCGATTGAAGCTCGCCGCCAACCCGATTGCCTGGGGAAAGACCGTGGCCACACCAGCGCGAGCGACGCCATGAAGGCACTCATTCCACCAATTATAGGCGGGGATATTCAACCGCTCGACGGCAGGGGAACCATGGCGGAGCTGGGCAATTTTCTCTGCCGGTTCCAGCCTATTCACCAAATCATCGACACGATCCGAAATGGGGAGACCGGGATCCTGGAAAGGAAAGGCAAAGTCAGCCATGACAGCCCCCATGGGGGTGGATTATGTACCATTCGGTTCCATGATCCCCATCAGCGGCGCAGTATGCAAGCCGGACTTCCTTGACATTACCCGAAATTGTTTCTGCATACAGGTGTTTTCAGTTTGCCCGGAGCAATCGATCCCTGTTAGACCGTTGAAGAGGAAGGACCAACCTATTTGGTGGTGGACATGGCTAGGGAGACAGATACCCGGGAGGGTCTCCAGAATTCCTTCGAGGAATTACAGGCCCACTTGAAACAGAGGCGGCATGGGGGGAATGCCAGGCCGACAACACCCGGTCGGGAAAAATCCGCCGAGGAAGCGATCTTCGACCTGGCAAAACGCGAGGGATTCGAGGTTCGGAGCATCCTTGGTATGGGCGGCATGGGTGCCGTCGTTCGGGCCGTCGACACCAAACTCAATCGCACCGTTGCCCTCAAGTTCCTCCCGCCCTCCCTCATTGTGAAGGAGGATAATGCCCGCAAGCTCCGCAACGAGGCCGAACTCGCCAGCAGCATCAATCACGAAAACGTCGTCAATATTCTCAGCTGGCATGAAGTGGAAAGCGTTCCCTTCTACGCCATGGAATATATCGAGGGGGAGAATCTGGAGGAGATGGTCCGCCGTCGCGGCAAGCTTTCCATTGCCGAGTCCTTCCGCATCGGCCTGGAGGCCGCCCACGGATTGGAGGCCCTTCACAAGGTCAATATCATCCATCGCGACATCAAGCCCGAGAACATCATGATTTCCAACGATGGTCGGGTCAAAATCACCGACTTTGGTATTTCCCGCACCACCGACCACATTATGAAGGAAGTCCACGAGGGCAAGATCGCCGGATCCCCCAAGTTCATGTCCCCCGAGCAGGCACGGGGCGAGGCAGCCACCGGCCATTCCGATATATACAGCCTCGGCGCGGTGATCTATTTCATGCTCACCGGCCATGCACCGGTGCAGGGTTCGGCAAACATCCGGGAAGTCATTCAAAACGTCCGCGAGGGGAAACTGGTCCCCATTATTAAGTACCTCCCAAAGCTCAATCGCGACATCGCCAAATTTGTCATGCGCTCCATGCACCAGAATCCCACCAAGCGCGCCTTCAACATCGAGACATACAAGCAGGACCTGGCCAGCGCCCTCCTCAAGCAGAACGAAAAGTCCCACCACCCGGCGATAGATTTTGTCCTGCACCACTGGAAGACCGCCGTGCCCGTCCTCATTTTTTCCGCTGGGGTCGGAGCGGGCGTCATTGTCGGCAAGGAAGTCCTCAGCACCGGGGACGAAACAAACCAAGCCCTCCAGCAATCACTCCTGCGCATTGGATCAAACAAGAAGGATCAGTTCGAACGCTTCGTCGCCACGGAAATCTCCACGGAAAACTCCCGCAATCTTGCCATGCAGCTGGCAACGGCGGTGGAACATCGTGATTCGGAGCGCATTGCCGAATTGCTCCCAGCCGTGGATCGTGAAATGTATTACCTTCAGGGACTTCAGCAAATTCGCTTCGCCATGAATGACGAGCATTCCCCCCTGCGGGAAATTGCTCTCGATAAAAACGAAAAACTCCATGACGCATCTGCTCTTGAGATGGACGCCATGCTCGCCTCCTGGAGCAATTCATGGATTGCCTACCTCGCGGCAAACATCCCCCCCCCTGAAACACCCCTCCCCGAGCATCCCGAGTCAATGGAAGCAGAACACCACCAGGTCACAACCCCGGCATCCACACAACAGTCAGCCTTTCCGGAAGGCGAACCGGACGACCTCCGGTAGTCTCCCACCCATCCGCCACCCCTTCTCTGAAAATAGACAGCACGCATTTTGCTCTTCATCTCTTTGGAGCACCTGGGTACGCGGAATGCTGGCACGACTCAGCCAACTTGACACATCAAACGGGATGCTGATGAAATCTCCTGCACGATTAAAAAGGCCCCAGCCAATCTGGCGGGCAGGCTTCACCCTCATTGAACTGCTGATTGTCGTGGCAATCATCGCCATCCTTGCCGCCATCGCCCTTCCCAATTTCCTCGAGGCAAGGACACGCGCGGCTGTGGGGCGAACCTTGTCAGATATGAGAACCCTCGCCACCGCCCTCGAAGCCTACCATGTGGATGCCGGTCGATACCCTCCCCATGGCGAAGTGCTTGAATCCGGTGTCGTTAACTACCCCGCCATTGTAGCGGGAATCACAACCATTGAATTTACACCGGGTCTCCCCATCACCACCCCCATTGCCTATCTCACCTCGCTCCCCACCGATCCCCTCCTCCTTCCCGGCGGCCCCGATCCCCTTCGACATTATGGATATATTGAAAGCACCCGCATGATAGACATCCTCCTGGGCCGTGGATTCATCGCCTCCGCCGAGGGAATCATTCCCGCCTATGGTGGATGGCGTCTATACGCAGCCGGTCCTGATGGCAGCAAGGGGGCGGACACAAAGGTCAATATCCTCTACGACCCAACCAATGGAACCACAAGCCGCGGGGACATTGTTCGCACCCAGCGCGAAGCCATCCTGACCCGGGCCGAGGATGAATAGCAGGCAACGCCGCCAGACAACCCAGCCCTTCCCTACCCATCGATAACCATTGACCGGACAATCGGAATGCCATTTTCATCCCTTGTTCTGTGTTACTTCCCGACATACGCCATTCATGGGGATTATGGTTTTGAAATTCATCGACAAACTTCTGGGCAGGAATTCCATCACGACCGGAAATGCCAAAGAAATCATGAAACGGGACTGGGAATCACGTGCCCGGGAGAACGCCCTTCATTACATTGCCGATTTTCGGGAAAAATGGGATGATGATCTTCAGGGCTTTTTCGAGTAAGGCCGACATGAGGTGGAAAAGTTCCTCGCTGACACGGACTGGCAAGCGGAGGAGCGCAGGGAGGGCGTCCTGGTGGAAATTGGCTGCGGGGCAGGGCGCATGACACGGCACTTCGCCGAAATGTTCTCCAGTATCATTGCCCTGGATATCAGCGAAAAAATGATCGATCTCGCCCGGCAATACAACCCCGACCTTCCCCATGTGGAGTTTCGTGCTGGCAACGGGGTGGACTTGCATCCCCTTCCCGACTCCTCCGCAGACTTTGTCATCAGTTATATTGTTTTCCAGCACATTCCCCTCCCGGAGGTCATCCATGGATATATCTCCGAGGGTCTTCGCGTCCTCAAACCCGGTGGCAGGTTTCGCTTTCAGGCAAGGAACGACCACCAACACATGAAAACCAACACATACGCCGGTGCCTCAATGGATCTTGATATTGTGGAGCAACTGGCCCGCGATCATGGCTGCAATGTCCACCAAATCACGGGTCGTGGAGAGCATTATTGCTTTGTGGAATTGAGGCGCCCAAAGGCAAGCCAGTCGGTGTGATGGGGTGAGCCGGTGTGGATAGCAGGAATGGGGCAAAATATCATAGAATCGCACCGCGTTGCGGTGCAACTTTCGATCCCCATGTACCCAGCGCGGCGCCCCTTGGGGCGCTTGCACTGGGCTTTGGTATCGGGGCCCCGTTGGGGCCATTGGGGTGAGTTTGATATCGATGGCGCCCCCCAACCTGTTCACCCATTCCACCAACTACCGCCTCGGATTATATTGTATCCCCCCTCATTCCGTGAAATCAGTGGTATCCGTGGTCAAAAATGTGTCCACGGAATGCACGGATGGACACGGAAATGTTGGGGCAAGCGTGTCTATCATCGTGGTGATGGATTGACCACGAACCCATGCGAAATCACGCGAAAATTGGGTGAGCATTTTACCAATGGATCACCCTCCAATTTGTTCACCCATTCCACCAACAACTGCTACTGATTATAACGTATATACCCCCCATTTCGATTATCCGGAACCGAATGCCCCAAAGGGGCAAAATACCAAAGCCCAAGGCAAACGCTCAAGCGTGCGGCCTTGGGTATTGAATGATGCACGGACCGCACCCCGAAGGTGGTGCGATAATTTTTGTACTCCACCCCACAAAAAAAGCCACCGCCCGCACAGTGAAAACCATACGGACGGTGGGAGATGTCAGGTGTAAGCCCCGATTGGGGCCGAGGAATTAGTTGGTCAGAAGCATCCAGTCGGTAACGCTCGATACCGTGCCGGTGAAACGACGATAGATCGCGAGCACGGTCCTGTTCTGGCTCAGAACAAGATACTCGTAATCATCACCACCATCAAATGTCACGGCATCTGCGGCGTTGTTGATGGGATCCAGGGCATTGTTACCCTGCGTGAGGGTTGTGAGTTCATCATTGGATGATCCGGAAACGACTGTAAAGTAGGATCCGTAGTTGCCAAAGATCACGGTGTCGTCGGAGGCATTGTAGTGCACACCGGGACGTGTCTGGAAGCCAGCATCGGCCTGGGCGGAAACCACCGTCGTCACTGTATAGCTGGAGGGGTTGTCCGCGGTTCCACCGGTGAACTTGACGAGTGATCCGGACCATGTTGCGTAGATCTCGTCGGCTCCCCCAACACTGTCGGGGCGAACAGCAATGTCGCGGACGAAGTTACCCGCGCCGGTATCGCCTGCAGTCGTTTCCGCACCCGTCTCAGGATCGAAGGTGTAGAGCTGTCCACCAAAGGTCGCTGCGATCAGGGTGCCGTTGCTCAGAATGCTCAGACCTGTCAGGCGGTTTGTTGGATTGACAACGCCTGCGGTACCGAAAGTGGTCACCAGGTCACCATTGCTGTCGAACTTACGCAATGTATTGGTGCCAGCACCACCGGACTCACCAAGGACGAAGACATTGTCGTCGCCATCAACAACAAGGCCCTGGAAACCGTTGGCCATGGCATTGTCCTCGACGAGCTGTGTATAGTCCACTGTGGTCTCGGAAAGGATGTTGTCGGTGTAATACACCCTCATGGTGCTTGGCGAGCTTTGTGAGAGATAAACACGGCCTGTGGAGTCGGCAGCGAGGCGGATAATGCCAATGTTGCCGCCCGGTGCGGTCACTTGGTCAAAATAGGTCCATTCTGCGGCTGCAGGGCCGATGAGGGCGACGGTCGCCGCCAGTGCCAACAATGTTTTCTTCATGGAAATAAACTCCTCTTTTTTGGGGCGACGGGAGGACCGGTCGTCTCCGTGGTGGTGGTATTGTCGGTCGGTTTTGGCGTCCCCTTTGCAGGATCCTGGAAAGGAAATCTTTCCAACCGTCTGGACAACAACCAATCCGCTAACCGAGCCCGGACTGGGCTGTCAAGGTCAGTGCGCTATTTAGTTGGATTATTTTTTTAATATTAAATTTGGATATAGTAAATCCATATTCCAAGCCCAGGTATCACCAGCAAACAACCGACACGGATTATATCGTATCCCCCCCTCAATCCGTGAAGTCGGTGGTATCCGTGGTTAAAAGTGTGTCCACGGAATGCACGGATGGACACGGAAATTTGAGGGCCAAGGGTGCCGATTTTCGTGATGATGGGTAGGTGATTCACATCCCCAACTACCGCCTCGGATTTTATCGTATCCACCTTCCATAACAATGGCCCGGGACCGAATGCCCCAGCGGGGCAATATAACACAGCCCAAGGCAAACGCTCAAGCGTGCGGCCTTGGGTCTTCGATGATGTACGGACCGCACCCCGAAGGTGGTGCGATAATCTATACAAACGTCGGAATTGCACCGCGTTGCGGTGCTGTTGTCGGCCCGCGTGTACCCAGCGCGGCGCACCTTGGGGCGCTTGCACTGGGCTTTGGTATCCGGGCCCCGTTGGGGCCATTGGGGTGAGTTTGATCCCGGTGAGTCCTTCCCGGTGGGAGACGGAAATTTGGGGGATAGGGGTGTGGCTTTTATGGGGTCGTGGGGGGGCGGCATTTTTTTACAAATATGTTTACGTGAATTATTTGGT
>JAFIGB010000383.1 GCA_020831705.1 Candidatus Sumerlaeia bacterium
GGGGCTCAACAGAAGATTGTCTGAACGTTTCTTTGTTTCACCCCCAAATTGAGGTTGAATTCGGACGGCACCACCTTCCAAATTCCCCCTGTATTTTGAGGGAAATACAAGACGCCGCCATTTTGTATAGAACGGACTGTAATGTGGTACAACGACATGGCCAACCCGCCGCCCACCGAAAGCAGAAGCAGGGACTAATGCAGGTGTTGCTGACAGAAAAATTTTGGTTGAACATCATGAAAGGAGAAGATTGATTTGCAGCGGATTTCACACCGGTGGAAGCCATTGAGTGATCTTCCCCAGAATGCCAGTGCACCCTCTGATCCTCAGCTGGCCGTGGTGGGTAATTTGTGGAAAACCCGGTTGAAGGATTTGCGGGGATCCGATGTGCTCCGTGAATTTAATGCACGGCTGGCCAGACGTTGGTCCATCGAGACCGGCGTGATCGAGGGGGTCTATCGGATTGAGAGGGGGATCACGGAACTGTTGATCGACCGTGGCATCGAGGCGGCGCTGATTCCCCATGGATCCACGGACCGACCGGCGGCGGATGTGGTAAAGATTCTCAAGGATCATCAGGACGCCCTGGAGGGATTGTTTGCCTTTATATCGGACCAACGTGACCTTTCGGTTTCCTACATTCGGGAGCTCCATCAGCAGCTTTGCGCCAGCCAGGATACAGTGGTGGGCATGGATCCGCAGGGAAACCGGGTGGAGAAAAAGCTTCGGAAGGGGGATTGGAAGAAGATGCCCAACAACCCCCATCGCCAGGATGGTTCGGTCCATGAGTACTGCCCACCGGAGCACGTGAATTCTGAAATCGAAAACATGGTGGCCCTCCACCATCAGCATCTGAAGGATGGAGTTTCCCCTGAAGTGGAGGCCGCATGGCTCCATCATCGGTTCACGCAAATTCACCCCTTCGAGGATGGGAACGGGCGCGTGGCGCGAGCCCTCGCCTCCCTCGTCCTGCTCAGGGCGGAACTGTTCCCGTTCATTATAGACAGGGATGAACAGGGTGCCTATATATCGGCACTGGAAGTGGCGGATCGGGATGATGATCTTCGCCCACTGATTCGCATGGTCGCCAAGCAGCAGCAGGGGGCCCTGCTTGCCGCCCTGGACCTCTCCCGTGATGTGATGAGGGGCCAGGAGGCCGCCGATTCCCTGGAGAAAACTCTCGCCGGTGCGGCGGAAAAGATACGCCAGAAACAATACAAGAAGCAGCAGGATGACTTTCAAGCAATCGAGACACGCACCAACGTATTGATCGAGCTTTGCAATAACAAGCTGCGTGAAACATCCCAGGAACTGAAAGTGCGGTTGGTGGAATTTTCAGGCCAGTACGAAATCCAAACGCAACAGTCAGATTCCGATCAGGGACACTGGTACCATTATCAAGTCGCCCAACTGGCCCAAAAACTTCGGTATGTTGCCAACACACACGCCTGGCATCGCTGGGCGCGGCTGCGTATTAGCGGCGACCCTGGTGGCCACCTGGTCTTCACCTTCCATCAATCCGGCCAGGATTTCCGGGGAGTGTTCATGGCGACAGCATTCTATGAAGCCCGCGGCAATGGCGAAGGGGAAAGCTCCAAAGTCGTCACTCCCATTGTGGACGAAGGGTTTGCCATCACCCTGAATGAGGATGAGGAACGACTGCACAGCCGCTTCAAAGAATGGCTGGACATGGCCGTGGCGGCAGGTGTCCTGGAGTGGTCGAATTCGATCTAGGAAAAAGAGGGCGCATTTCCCGCCTGAATTCGTGGGTGTCGAAAACCCAATTGAACTACTGGACATCTTCATGGATTACTGCCCTATCGTTGGGCAGCCCCCCATCGCGCTTCGCGACAATAGGGGGCCATCCCTCTGCCTTCCCTCCAGGAAGGCTTGGCCAATGGTATTGCGACCGGGAGGTCAAACAGGCCGTCGGTCACCGGCGCGGGAAGTCTGATGGCACGGGGGTGAAAGCCCAAGCCATGTCGGGCGCATCTTGACTTTGTATCCAGTGGTACCAACTTATTGGTCATCCTGTTCCCGTTGGAGGATCACTCCCATGCCTCGCTCCCCTCTCCACAACCTTGATTCAACAACGATCGTCTAATGTTCCTCCCTCGACCACAGACCCTCACCCAGGCGGAAGCTGATACTTTGCTCGCTTTGGAGAAGTATTACTATGGCGAGGAACGGTTCACTTATCCCGGGCTTGGTGGCTCTCTACGGCTGGGATTGCACTCAGCAGACCGATGTGAGGAATTCAATCTCGACATCACCCGAGGACGGATTGTTCTCACCAAAAATACCTTCCAAACCAGGGCACGCAAGACTGTCATTCTGGTTCGGCTCGACATTGACGGCCCACCCCATCGTAATCCCGATGGCGGGGAGATACCGTGTCCCCATCTGCACTTGTACCGTGAGGGATTCGGAGACAAGTGGGCGCTGCCACTCCCGCCTGAATTTGTCGGTGTCGAAAACCCGATTGAACTGCTGGACATCTTCATGGATTACTGCCGTATCGTTGGGAAGCCCACCATCGAGGAGGACATCTTCACATGACAGTACTTGAGGAAATCAGCCTTCTGGTGGAGGAATATCGAAACTGGCTGAAGGACAAGACCGTCCTTCGGCAGGTGAATGGTGAGTGGGTTCAGGTAACGACCCCTCATTTGGACCGACACAACGATTGCATCCAGTTCTACGTTCGCAGGGAGGGAAATGCCCTTCTGCTAACGGACGACGGCTACATCATCAACGACCTGATCAACTCCGGCTGCCCACTTGACAGCCCAAAGCGTCAGGAATTGTTGCGTACGACCCTGGCAGGATTCGGGGTGCAGTTGGACGGGGACGAACTGATGCTGAAGGCGACGATTGAGAACTTCCCGCTCAAGAAGCACAACCTCGTGCAGGCAATGCTGGCGGTGAACGATCTATTCTATTTAGCCTCGCCCTACGTTACCAGCCTCTTTCTGGAGGATGTGACGAAATGGTTGGACCTTGCAGATATCAGGTTCACTCCACGGGTCAAATTCACGGGCAAAAGCGGTTATGATCACATGTTTGACTTCGTAATCCCGCGCTCCCGGCAACAACCGGAGCGGATCCTCCAAACAATCAACAACCCCAAAAAGGGGGCCGCTGAGACCTTGATGTTCAAGTGGCTGGACACGCGCGAAGTCCGCTCGCCCGAGTCACAACTGTACGCCGTCCTTAATGACAGCAATGCGGAGATCTCACCATCGATCATCGAGGCATTGAAGGCCTACGATCTTCAGCCCATTCTCTGGTCAAAACGTGATGAGATGCGGAATAAACTAGCGGCATGACGACGTCCGAATCACCTCTCTGAAAGAGCACAGATCATCCCCCCATCGCGCTTCGCGACAATAGGGGGCCATCCCTCTGCCTTCCCTCCAGGAAGGCTGAAGGCACGGGGGTGAAAGCCCCAGCGATGTCCCCCCCGCCCCGGGTTGGCTTGACAGGAACCGGCCCCGTGCCGTTCTCTTCGTCCGCTCCCCGGTGGGGGGGATTTCTTTTGCTAATTACAATTATCTGACGACGATGGCCCCATGCCGCCCCCGCGTGCCCCTCCCCAATGT
>JAFIGB010000390.1 GCA_020831705.1 Candidatus Sumerlaeia bacterium
AATCCCCCCATGTGCGCCATGAGGGTGATGAGCGCCACCTGGCGTATATACGTGGACTTGCCCGCCATGTTCGGCCCGGTGATCAAGGCCACCTGGCAATCGCGCTGGTCGAGGAGGGTGTCGTTGGGGACGAAGGGGGGATCGCGCTGGATCGCTTCCAGCACCGGGTGGCGTCCCTCCACGATTTCCATCACGCCATCGGTGTTCAGTTCCGGGCGTATATACCCCTGGGAAAGGGCCACGGTGGCGAGGGAAAGCAGGCAGTCAATTTCAGCCAGCAGGCGCGCATTGCGAAGGAGGGGTGCGGCCTCCCCGGCGACGGCGCTCCGAATCCCGCTGAAGAGCTCCGATTCCAGTGAGCCAATGCGCTCCTCGGCGTTGAGGACAAGCTCCTCTTTTTCCTTGAGGGTCGGCGTGATATACCGCTCGCAATTCGCAAGGGTCTGTTTGCGTATATAATCACTGGGGGGACCATCGGGCATCTGCCGCATCTGGGAATGGGTCAGCTCGATGTAATACCCGAAGACCTTGTTATAGCCAATCTTGAGGTTGGAAACGCCGGTGCGTTCCGCCTCGCCCTGGCGAATTTGTGCAATGAAGTCCTTCCCGCCCCGGGCAAGCTGGGCAACCTCGTCCAGATCCGCGCTGTATCCCTCCCGGATGACCCCGCCATCGGAAACCCGCGCAGGGGGCTCCTCGACCAGCGCCCGGGTAAGGGTGTCACGCAGTTCCCCCATCATGTCCAGACGCTCACCAAGGGAGCGCAATAGATCGCTCTTCGATTCCACGAGGGCGGTGCGAATGGCGGGAAGCCGCTCCAGGGCGGAACGCAATGTCGCCAGATCGCGGGGGCTTGCCGATCCCACCGCCGCCCGGGAGACGATGCGCTCGATGTCCTTCACACCACGGAGTTGTTCCTTGATCGTGCCGCGCAGGGAAAGGGTCGTTGTGAATTCCTCCACGGCGTCCTGGCGGGTGCGTATGGCGGTCTCGTCTCGAAGTGGTTCGAGAATCCAACTGCGCAGCATCCGCGCGCCCATGGGTGTTTCGGACCGGTCAAGCACCGAGAGAAGCGTCGCTTCCTTCCCGCCCCCATGTATATTCCGCACCAGTTCGAGGGACCGCTGCGTCACCGCATCAAGGACCATCGTGTCGCGCTGCCAGCGAACCGCCAACTCCTGAATGTGGGAGATGCTGCTTTTCTGCGTGTCCTTGAGGTATTGCATCAACGCCCCGGCGCTTTGGACGCCTGCCTGGAAATCCTCGGCACCAAAACCCTCCAGGGATTGCACCTTGTAATGCTCCAGCAGCACCCGCCGCGCTGTTTCCAGGCGGTAATCCGTTTCAGGAAGCCGCGTGATTGCCACGGGCCGCTCGGCAAGGAGGACACCCAGTTCCCGCGCCTCCAGACCGTTGGGAAGGAGAATTTCGCGGGGTTCGATGCGGGCAAGTTCGCTGAGGAGTTCCTCCCCCGCCTCCACGCCGCTCACCTCGGTGAGGCCAAAATATCCGGTGGAAAGATCAGCAAGGGCCACTCCCCAGGTGCCGCGCCCCGTCTTGCAAAGACACACGAGGTAATTGTTCGCCGTATCCTCAACGATGCCCTCCTCCATGGCCGTTCCGGGGGTGATGACCCGGACGACCTCGCGGGCAACGAGTCCCTTCGCCTGCTTGGGATCTTCGACCTGCTCGGCAATGGCAATACGCTTCCCGGCCCGGACGAGGCGGGCGATGTAGGTATCAATGGCGTGGTAGGGAACGCCCGCCATGGGGATGCGTCCATCGGCACCGGCGGCTTTTCCGGTAACAATGATGTTGAGAAGGCGCCCTGCTTCCTCGGCATCCTCGCCGTAGGTTTCATAAAAGTCCCCACACCGGAAGAGCAGAATCGTTCCGGGATGAGCGTCCTTCAGCTCATAATACTGGCGCATCATTGGTGTTTGGACGTTCTGCGGAGGCATGGCGCGGGGGACTTCCATCAATGGGGGCATTCAACAGCCTCCCAAGCATGGTCCATCGCCCGGCGGCGGGCAAGCCTGCCGTGAAGTCTTTCTTGGCCTTATCGGCGATCACGCCCCCGAAGGCGCTGCTGGGAATCGGCGGTCTCCTGGCGATCTTCCTGGGCAACGGCCTCACCACGGCGATTCTCCTGGCGGGGAGCCGCATCAGTGACGGGCAGGTAAAGCACACCAATGCTTCCTCCCAAGGCCATGACAAGAACGACACCGAGGGCGGCCAGGCGGGCGGTACGTTTCCAACCCCGTACCTTCCCCGTCGTCATCGAAACAATCCACCGCCAATGGAGGAGCAGGTGGACCACGATGACGGCCATGAAAAGGAGCGCTCCCCAAAGGTGGATTTCGCCCCATTCATGACGGCTCAAGCCGAGGACCATTGCGCGGCCGCTCCCTGCGGGCAGGGTGAATCCCATGAGAAGTCCCGTCAGGAGGAGAAAAACCACCAGCAGAAAAGCCAGCGAATCGAGAATGTAGTTGATGAGTGGGCGTTTCATGGCGCACCTCCATTATTGGGATTCCCCCTTGGTGGGGAAAAAGTCGCGGGAGGAACGCGGGCGGGCCAACAGGCCCATTGGTGAAAAGGTATCAAAACCCGATGAAAACACAAGGGGGATCGCGAGGAGTTACTTCTCGTCCTCAATAATTCGTTCCTCCAGCTTCAGGTAGGGAGGGAGGGGAAATTCAGTGATCAGATCGCGCCAGGGAAGGCTTGCCGCCGGTCCCTTGGGGCGGATGAGAAAATGGCCCCCATCATTGGGATCCTGGGTGATGCCCATGAGCCCGGCCTCGTAAAGCCCGCCCACCATCAATTCGCGGAAGACCTCCGGTTCCTGAAGAATGACCCCCATGGGGATGGTCACACGCCCATCGGCACCCGTTTCCGGTTTACCGGCGAGGAGTTGATCAGGTCCGGCCTTCTTCTCCACCCGGGAAATCAACATGCCGCAGGCCTGGGTCGCTGCCTCTTCGGTGTTCGCGGTGAAGGCGAGGCGGCGCTTCATCCAGTCGAAATCGTAAGTGAGTTCCGCATCCCGAAACCGCGTGTCCCCGGCAATGGCATTCCCAAGGCGCAACAGGTCGCCGGGGCCGAAGGTGGCGACAATACGGAAGGACCAGGTTTCTTTCTTTCGTGCCATGGATCAGTGGGGGGCCTCTGTATAGACAGACAAGACCCGGGCATCCGGGTTGGCCCGCTTGATGATCTCTTCGATTTCCCGGGCTTCCTCCAGGGTGATGACCTTGAGCTGGACCTCCTGCACCGGTGCGGCCTCGGTGTGGTTGCCCCGTGATTCACGGTACCATTCCCGGGGGTAGGGACGACGGGGCGTGTTGAGATGTATTTCATCTGGCCCGATGGAGGCGGCAAGTTCCGCCAGTCGCTCGGCTCCATCGCGGTTGATGGGCATGAACATGCACTGGAGCGCCAGCCTGCCGGGGAAACCGTCCGCTTTCAGGGCACGAATGCCCTCCACGACCCGTTCAAGAGTGATTCCCTCCGCGGGGCGGTTGTAGCGCTGGAAGATGTCCTCGTCGGGGGTGTCCAGCTTGCAGGCGACGGTGTCCGCACGCCAAAGGCGTCGCCGGGTGGCGGCATCATGGAGCAACGTCGCGTTGGTCAGCACCATCACCGGCTTCCTCCAGGAATCCTTCACCACCGCGATGACCTCGTCTATATTGGTGGCAAGTGTCGGCTCGCCGCTGCCACTGAAGGTAACCACGTCCACCTTCGACCAGTCGACCTTCTCCAGGTCGGCCAGAATCCGCGCGGTGGGGACGTATAGACGCTGTTCCGCCGTGATGCGCTGGATGTGCCCCAGCTGGCAGTAGATGCAGTTGAACGAGCAGGTCGACGTCTCGACAATGAGGTCAACACCAAGCGAGTTTCCAAACCGCCATGAGGGAACCGGACCGTAAACCGTGGAGGGCATTGGATAGACAGGGGGGGAATCAGCCATTGGGCGTATATTCCTGCTGGTCGAGGAGGAGAAGGTAGGGCGAACTCCCATGGGCGGCCTGGAGATTTCGATACTCACGGCTGGCCACCTCCCCATCGTCGAGGATGCGTGCTGCCTGGATGGCAAAAAAGCGAATGTTCTCCCCGGCACGGGTTCGAATGCGCGGGGGAAGGGGGCCGTCGGCATGGCGCACAAGCCGGAGCACCTCCCGGGCCTCGGATTCCTCAAGGTCCAACCGCTCAATACGGTCCGCCATCTCCATCAGGCGGTAATAGGCCTCCACGGCGACGGCCTCCCGGGCGCGGCGAACCTGGCGGTCCTGCGTGGCGGCAATTGGCAGCCCGAGGGATTCCGCCCGTTCCCCGGCAGCAATGATCGCCGCATTGTCACCCGATGCCAGGGCGGCATCCAGCTGCATCCGGGCCTCGTCCGCTTCATGTTCCTCAAGCAGTGCCACCGAATCGCGGGCCTGCTGAAGAGAATCCGCATCCCCCCATGATTCCAGCCGGGTAACATGTCGGGACCACTGGGACCGGTCGCCCTCCCGTGCCGCCTCCCGGGCCCAATCAACCAGGGAATTCCGCCAACGGTCGTGGACGGTTCCAAGAGGTGTCTGCGTAAGGATCTCCATCACCACGGGATCTTCGGAGTCGAGAAATTCTGTATAGATGTGTAGACGTGATTCAATGGTGGGGGCGTTGGCGGAATTTTCCAGGAGGGTAAGCACCGGGGAGACATCGCCCGCCACCTGGTCCCGCAACGCCGAGGAAAAACGCTCCCAGGCGAAATCGGCATCCGGGGCATTCGCAGGAAAAAGACGACGTATTTCCCTGTTGATGGCATGGGTGCGCCCAACAGTCGCCAGATCAATGCGCTCCTGCGCCCTCCATTCACGGTGCCTTTGCAGATAGACATCACGAAGGGCGTTGATTTCACCCTCCACGGCCAGATTCATTTCCGGGCTGATGGGCAGGGAGGCAAGATCGCGGAGCCGCCGAATGGCACCCTCCTCATCCCCCGCACGGGCAAGGCGTGTTGCCTCGGCAAGCCGACCATTCATCTCCCCGCGCAGGGCCACCTCGACCGCCTCGCGACGTTCGGTGGACTTCATTTCCCGGGCGAGATCACGGGCGCGAATCAGATCCCCCTCGTCAAGGGCTGCAAACGCCGCCTGCCAGGTCTTTGCCTCCGGATCGCGAAGGGCGGCGAGCACCCCGCCCGTCCCAAGAATACAAACCAGAATAATCGCCGCGGAGGCGAGAATGGCACGGCGGGCACGACGCACCACCGGGGCGCCGCCGCTGACTTCTGCAACCTGGCCAACATACTTGTAGGCGCGGCCAATCTGGGGATCGAGGGAGATGGCCCGCTCCCACGCCTCCCGCGCTTCATCCAGCCGCTCCATGCGGGCGAGAATCGTCCCGCGAAGCACATGGGCATCCACCAGCCTGCTGTCGAGCTCCAGCGCGGCGTCCAATTCACCAAGGGCCTCGTAGTGATGCTCCTGCGCCACCTTCTCCACCGCATTGTTGTAATGCTGCTTCGCCTTGTTGATAATCAGGCGAAGCATCACAAGATCCTTCCCGCAATGGTAACAGTTGGGGCGGTCGTCGCGGTTGATGGTCTGGCAGTTGGGACAACGCATGGGGATGATGGCCCTCCGTGGCCTGATCACAGGTCAAATCCTCGAATTTCCGCCCCGCGGGGTCAAGGGATGCCGAGTCACCGTTCCTCCGTCGATACCGCCAAACCCGATATTTTGATCCCGGGTCAAAAATGACCGAGTGAGGGCACGAGCGTTCGCTCGGCCGGTTATTTCCAAGGAGATTTCCAGTCATGCCGATCCCCCAATTCCCCAAAAACCTGTTTGGCAGCCACCCCCTCCCGGGAATTTTCACGGCCCTTGTCGTGACGATGGCCGCCCTGCTGGCCACCTCCCCCCAGCAAGCCACCGCAGCCATCGACACCGACGCCGCCCGGTCCCTTTCGCGGACGTTTCGGGAGGTCGCCAGCCAGGTCAACCCCGCCGTCGTCTACATCGATGTCGTCCGCACCGTCGAACGTCAGGCCAGCCCCATGGTCCCCTTTGGCTTCGGTCCCTTCTTTTTCGAGCAACCCCGGGAAATGCCCCGCCAGCGTTTCGAGCAGCGCTCCCAGGGCTCCGGCGTCATCGTCGACAGCGAGGGCATCGTCCTGACCAACGCCCACGTCATCAAGGACGCCGATTATTTGACGGTCAAGCTTCAGGACCAGCGCAGCTTCTCCGCCGAAATCATCGGCCTCGACGAAGCCACCGATGTGGGCGTCATACGCATCAAGGACGGGATCGAGCTTCCCGTCGCCCGCCTTGGCAATTCCGATGAAATCCACGTCGGCGACTGGGTCATCGCCATTGGAAACCCCTTCGGCCTCCAGGCCACCGTGACCGCCGGAATCGTCAGCGCCAAGGGACGGAGCGACCTGCGTCTCGCCTCCTACGAGGATTTCATCCAGACCGATGCCGCCATCAACCCCGGCAACAGTGGCGGGGCGCTGGTGGATCTCGATGGATCGGTCATCGGCATCAACACCGCCATCGTTGGCCGGGGGGGCGCCTTCAGCGGCATCGGCCTCGCCATCCCCATCAACATGGCCCGCGACATCATGACCAACCTTGTCGACGAGGGGCGCGTGCGCCGCGGTCGCCTCGGCATCCTCATCGACTCCCTCACGCCGGATCTCGCCCAATCCTTCGGGTATCCCAACGGCGTGCAGGGCGTCCTGGTCAACGACGTCATGGAGGGCACCCCCGCCGAGGAAGCCGGCCTGCGCCCCGGCGACATTATCTCGCGCTATAACGGCGAACAAATGGACAACCCCAACCTCCTGCGCCTCCGCGTTGCCTCCACAAGACCCGGCAACAAGGCCGACCTCGAATACTTCCGCGACGGCACCTTCCACACCGTGACCATGGAAATCGCCGAAATGGAGGACAATGTCATGCTCGCCGGCCTTGGTCGGGACTCCAGACTCGACCTCGGCATGGGTGTCGAGGAACCCAACGCCCAACTCCGCCAACGCTTCTCCCTGCCCCAGGAAATCCGCGGCGTCGTCGTGACCAGCGTGGAAACCGGCGGCATCGCCTCCAGATCGGGCCTGAGGGTCGGCGACCTCATCGTCTCGGTGGGTGGCAGCGAGGTCACCAACACCCGGGAGTTCCGCGAAGCAGTCAGCGGCGCGGATCTGGAGTCAGGAGTCCGCCTGCAAATCATCCGCGAAGGCTTCCGCCAGTTCCTGATCCTGCGCGACAGATAACGGCAGAACCGGCGCCCCCCGCTCCAAATCCCTTTGCGCCCTTCACACGGCAGGGGTTACGTTACCCCTGCCGTTTCGTGAGGGGTTGGGGGTTCCCCGGCTCCCCAACAAAGTAAGGGAGAAACCAATGAAATTCCTTCATCTGCCCGTGGCCATGCTGCTCACGGGTCTTTTTGTTCAGGGTACCACCGCCAGCGCCGAGGAAATCCCCCCCGAAGAGAGCCTTCCCTGCTTTCCGGGAGCCTACTACCGCAAGGCCGTCTCATCGGTCGATCAATGGACCGGTATCGAGGGCATCACCGTCATGCCCACCATCACCTTCGACCCCGATCGCGTCCGCGACAATGGCCGGCCCATGGACAACTCCTCCATCTACATGGGAGGACGCTCCGGCGGCCAGGAAATCGATGCCGGCGTCCTTTGGGAAATCATCCGCGAGCCCGACGGCTCCATCAGCACCGTCGGCAAGGCCTTCCGCCCCTTCTGGCGCAACAACGTCTGGGCAAACGCCCCCGCAACCCCCGAATATTACTACTACCCCGGCGACGTCCTCTTCATGAGCTGCACCGTCTCCGGCCCCAACGAACTCAAAATGGTCATCGAGGTTCTCGAACGCGCCCCCGAAAGCCCCTCCCAGGAACTGAGCCGCTTCACAACCACCTTCGACGCACCCGGTTTCACCATCGGCGGCAACCAGGAATTCAAGCGCGTCAACGCCATCGACCAATACGGCAACGAAGGCAGCGGCGCCCAGCCCACCAATGCACGGGTCGACGGCGGCGAATGGCTCGAAACCAACCTCCTTCGCGGCGACGACCGCCTCCCCTTCACCACCGCACGCTTCACCGACATGCGCTGCCCCAATGAGGACAATATCATCGTCGAACAGACAGACAACGCCGACCGCGGCGGCGAACGCATCACCATCAAGGGCACACCCCCCGAAAACAACAACACCGAATCCGTCGTCCATGACCAGCTGATCCTTCAGTAACACAAAAAAACCAACACCCCCAATCAGCCGCCACCATGGACCAATCCATGATGGCGGCTGTTTCTATTTCCGACGGAAGTATCACGCATTATTTGGACGGCTATACGAGGTCCGGGTGGTAGCGTGTGGTTGTCACGACAAGAGATCACTGGTCAACATGGTGCTCGAGGTACGTCGATAATGGACATCAGCGCACAGGTTTTTCGGTATTCTCTGCCTGCTCCCCTTTGATGGAGATGAGGGACCTTTTCATCCGAACCTCGACGTTCCTCTTTGTTACGGGAATAAACACTTGGGTCCACTTGGAAGGAGGCTTCCCCCGCTTTTTTCTCGAATCATCGTGGTATTTTTGCTGCCAGAAAAATACTGTGGGTCCAATATTTCCAAAGCCAAGTGCAGTTGCTATCACAGAAGCCTTAAGGCCCCACATGTGGTGAACAAGGTAATCTAAAAAACCGAGATCGTTGACGGTAATGAATATGATATACAATACATATCCGGTGCATATTGACATGATGCACAGGAGATCTACGACCAACCTGATGTTATCCAGGTTTCGATTCAGAGTGGCGTCTTTTCCTTCGCTCAAACAAAATGCCAAAACATTGTGAGTATTTGTCAACCAGACGAAGGCAACACAGAATGCACTTAGTCCAAGGATTTTCCGTGTCAAGAAGATCAACGAATTATCTATCAGGACAAGTGGAATTCCAAGCAACATTGTCAGCAAACAGAAGCCAGTCGCTTTCAGGTATGCCTCTTCCTGCTCACCCATGGAACCAATGAACCCACGCTCATAAATTAATCTGTGAATATATCTCACCGGCCGAACCACCCGAAAAAATCGTCAATGATCTTAGCACCGGTTTCTTCAATCTTGTCGTTGGTGAGGGAATTGCGTGTGGTTGTCATGGCATTGTACGGTCAGGGTCATTATATGACAATTCACTATTATCAGCACCCGACATTTCCTGTTCAGAAGCCGACGCTCTGATTTGTTCGAGAAAACTATCTCCTGCTGAGGTGACAAGTTGGTCATATCGAGTTGCATACTTCTTTTGTGCAACATTCAAAATAGATGTAATTGCCAAAAATAATACAAGGCCCGTGATCGCCATACTCAAGCTCTCACCGGTTTCGATATATTTGAATGAAGACAACATGCATCCTGACAAAAACACAGATAACGCCATTTCCCAAAATGCCGAATATGTCAAATAATAATATGATATTTTAGGTCCTTGATATGTAAGTCCCGGGAAACGCCTCTCGAGGAAAATAAGATAAGTCCCCTTGCCATCGACCAGATAGATAGGATTCAGAAAGAGTATAGTCCATGCGCTCAAAACGAATGCAAAAACAGACATGCTGACGAATGTATAAAGATCAAGACCCGTCCATGTGTGCAAATAAACCGAGAAACAAACATAGCTCAATGGCAGGATCGGCAAAAAGCACAGCCTAGAAAAAACAATTATTCTGGCCGGTCTTGACATTCTGCACAGATCATCAAACGTATAGTTTGCACTCTGTATGAATTCCCTGGAAATCGTGCTCTTTCGTAGCAAATAATACCGACAAACTGATGGAATCAAAACACCGTGAATTAGAAACAAGATCAGAACTACTTTAAAAAACATCTTTGACACTTCGACATCATCAAGGAGGAGCATATTTCCTAATCCTCACACCCTTGACCAGGATTACCCCGGGGAAGATTTGGAGCCAGTCCTATAGCAGCGCCAAGTATACCTACCGCCCCAGTAGGAGTTGCATATGGAAGATACTTATCTATAGCAGCGGCAGCACCAGCTCCTAATCCCCCTCCAGCCAATGCAAGTGCACTTCTAACACCTTTGTCTGCCACCTTCCCTGTTACACCTCCTCCAGCCGCTGCAGAAACTGCAGGTCCAGCAACTGCACCAGCTCCCGCGCCAGCCGCTTTCCCGGCAGCTGGAAGTACTCGGGGCGCAGTTCTTGCAATCCCTCTTCCGGCGACAGACCCCAAGCTGGCGCCAGTGCCTCCAAGGACTACGAAATTCACAGCAGCATGGGCACCAGCTTCCAAAGGGGTCTCCGGAAGCCTTGTAGACTCCATCACCGCATCCCACCATTCTCCGTAGTTTACTGCACGCCAGCGATTATCGGGGGAAGGAGGACGAGGAGGACAACTACTTAAATTAAAATAATCATTACAATTCATTCCAACCATGCTTAAACATACATCATTATTTGCCGAAGGCTGCCGCCCATCTAGATCTACAAACCTAATCGGATTATTCAATCCATACCCATACGGGTGCTCCATCATGGGGGGATACGGCGCGCGGCTGGCGAAGGTGGCGGTTTGGGGATCGTACCAACGCTGATAAAAGTAATACATGCCCGAGGTCGCGTCGAGCTCCTTCGTCGTCAGGCCGCGTTCGCCGAGCGACGTGGCCCACACGCCCGTCTGCGCACTGGCCAGCGGATTGCCAAAGGCATCGGTATCAACGGTGGCGACATGATGCCCGGCTCCGTCGGAGAGACCCACAACGGTGCCCAGGTGGTTGTACTGATA
>JAFIGB010000253.1 GCA_020831705.1 Candidatus Sumerlaeia bacterium
CCCGACGAGGCCGTTGCCATCGGTGCCGCCATCCAGGGTGGCGTGCTTGCCGGCGACGTGTCCGATGTTCTCCTCCTCGACGTGACGCCCCTTTCCCTCGGCATCGAGACCCTTGGCGGCGTCTTTACAAAGCTCATCGAGCGCAACACGACCATCCCGACGAAGAAGAGCGAAATCTTCTCCACCGCTTCGGACAACCAACCGTCGGTGACGGTGAAGGTTTTCCAGGGCGAGCGCGAAATGGCCGCCCACAACAAGCTGCTCGGGGTCTTCAACCTCGACGGCATCCCCCCCGCACCCCGCGGTGTGCCCCAGGTCGAAGTCAGCTTTGACCTCGACGCCAACGGCATCCTCCATGTCACGGCCAAGGATCTTGGCACGAACAAGGAGCAGAAAATCCGCATCGAGGCGGGTTCCGGTCTCAGCGAGGACGAAATCCAGAATATGGTGCGCGACGCCGAGGCCCACGCCGACGAGGACCGCAAGGCACGCGAGGCCGCATCGGTCAGGAACACCGCCGAGACACTTGTCTATACGGTCGAAAAGACCATGAAGGAAATGGACGACAAGATCAATGCGGATGAAAAGGCCCAGGTCGACACCGAGGTCGAGGGACTCAAGAAGGCCATCGAGTCCAACAACGTCGAGGAGATGAAGGCCGCCACCGAGAAGGTCAACCAGGTCTTCCACGCCATCAGCCAGCGTGTCTATCAACAGACAGGCGAGGCCCCCGGTGCAGGCCCCGAGGCAGCCGGCGGCGCAGCCCCCGGCCCGGAAGCCGCCCAGGCAGAAGACGTCGTCGACGCCGAGTACGAACCGGTCGACAAGAAGTAACCCGAAACCGGAACAAATAACCACCAACATAAAAGACCCCGACGAAGGAAATCCTCCGCCGGGGTCTTTTTATTCGGGCCTCAAGCGCCAGAAATCAGTGGACAAGATCCGCGGCATCCGACTTGCCGTCCCGGTTAATATCCGACCGATGGGGCGAGGAGCGGTGCGGTTCCGAACCAAGGAGCGTCGGAGCAATGACATTCTCCTTCGTGATCGCCCGCGCCTCGACGGACGGAACACCGAGGTTGACGAGATACATAGTCGCACTTCCGGCAGGAAAGTTGTTCGAAGACCTCAGAACTTTTTGGGTGGCGATTAGGAGCGACCCATCCCTTGAAAGAGTCTCGGGAATAAAATCTGTACCATTCCCTTCAATGTAGACCTGATACCTTGAGCTCAAATCCTCAGAGTCGTAATAATCATAAAGTGAGGCTTCCGGCTGGGGGCCGTCGAGGGACAGGAACATTTTATTCCCCATAAACTCACTATTCCATGCCCTGATCGCCCCATCCGAGGTCATCAAGCCGGGAAGCTGATCCAGCATCAATGTGTCTCCCGATGTGTCCAATTGATATAGACGTTCATTACTTGCGGATTGTAAAAATTGTCTGGAAATGGCTGTATACGCAACACCACGGAGTTGGCCTTCCGAATCAATACGTAGGTACCGATGTAAAGTTGATGTCGCTTGGAAAGTCACATGAACAGGAGCTCCCCACTCGACATCACCATCCTTATTGGCAACGGCATCAATGCGAAAGGTGTCCGGCCAGTCACGACCCGGAAAGTCAACGGACAGGTACATTCGGGACTCATCGGGGAAGATTTCGAAATTGGTGATCATCCCACTTCCCACCCGGGTATTCCAGTCCGCATCCAGTTCCCTCGGGTTGTGTATAGTGGGTGTGCTCCCCGACCTGTCGACATCCGCAATGTGGATTTTGGAGCCGGTGATATCCTGATGAATGTAATAGAGCCGTGAATCGTCTGCCACCAATCGCCCATTGTAGGTGGATCCATTTCCGGTCAGATGATCCAGTCGTTGTGTGCTGATAACAATGGGTTGATACCCAAGTCCCGCAAGTGAACCAACAAGCACCGCCACCGAAGTTGTTTGGGAGTACGGGGAACCATCAACGGAAGCTTCAGTTACAGTCGCCGTAATAGTGTAGTTTCCAGCCTGATTGTAGGTATGGCTCAGAGTTCGCATCTCTCCAGAGTCGATGGCGGCAAAAACAACGGGTGTTGAACCATCGCCAAAATCAATCTGGTACTCATAAATGGTTGCCGGTGGAACCTGGAAAACCGTCTGCCCAAGTTCCCACCCATGGGAAATACTGAAGGTCTTGGGTACGGTTGGATCATTGTTGGCAAAATTGCTGTCCACATCAATAACCACATGGCTTGAATGTCCCTGAGATTTCTCGGAGGCATTCAAATAGTTTCCAGCTGACATGACTCCAATGATCATGGCGATCAGAATCGGGTTCCTCATGGGCTCATCCCCCTGTTTTTTTTTATGGTGCAGGACCCTCCCATGGGACCTGCAAATCGTCGAATGACAAACCTATGTTTGTTCCCTGCAATTAAGATCGACAACTCGAATAAGAAAAAAAACACTTCCGCTTCAAAAAACTGTCAACCTCCCCAAAAGTGCATCGGCGCGCCTCCATGGGAAGAGGCACGCCGATGGTAAACAACTGTGTATGAGGGAGGGTGGAATGGGGATCAGCCGATCTTCACCCACACGCTCTTGGTCTGGAGGTAATTGTCGAGGGCATGCTTGCCCATTTCCCGACCATAACCGCTCTGTTTGTAGCCACCGAAGGGCGAGGCAGCGTCGAACATGTTGTAGCAGTTGATCCACACGGTTCCCGCGCGGATGAGCTCGGCCAGGCGATGGGCGCGGCCGATGTCCTTGGTGAAGATCCCCGCCGCCAGGCCGTACTCGGTATTGTTGGCCTCCGCGGCAACATCCTCGAGGTCGTCGA
This sequence comes from Candidatus Sumerlaeia bacterium, assembly GCA_020831705.1. Classification (GTDB taxonomy): domain Bacteria; phylum Sumerlaeota; class Sumerlaeia; order SLMS01; family SLMS01; genus JAFIGB01. Next base: position 2,826 of record JAFIGB010000253.1, read on the forward strand.
AGGGGAAGGCCGCAACGACCGGCCCGAAGATTTCATCACGGATCATCTTCATGTCCCCGCGCACCTTGCCGAAGACCGTCGGCTTGCAGAAGTAGCCCTTGTTCAGGCCGGAGGGTTTCCCTTCACCACCAACGAGGGTCTCGGCACCCTCCGCAATGCCGCTCTTGATATAGCCGCTGACACGCTGGAGTTGCTCGGAGGAGACCAGCGGCCCCATCTCCGTGCCCTCGGCCATGCCCGGGCCAACCTTGAGGTTTTTACCGATCTCGGCAACGCGTTCGAGAACTTCATCGTAAATGGGCTTCTGAATGAAGAGGCGCGACCCGGCGCAGCAGCATTGACCATGGTTGAAGAAAATCGCCGAGGCCGCTCCTGCCGCTGCGACTTCGGGGTCGGCATCGGCAAAGACCACGTTGGGCGACTTGCCACCAAGCTCGAGCGTGACCTTCTTCAGGTTCCCCGAGGATGCCTCGACGATCTTTTTGCCCACCTCGGTGGATCCTGTGAAGGCGACCTTGTCGACATCGTCATGCTTTACCAGCGCCTCGCCGGCATCTCCGTATCCGGTGATGAGATTGAAGACACCATCCGGGAAGCCCACATCACAGATCAGTTCAGCCAGGCGAATGGCGGAAAGGGGCGTTTGTTCCGCAGGCTTGAGGATGACGCTGCATCCACTGGCGAGGGCGGCACCGAGCTTCCAGGCCGCCATGAGGAGGGGGAAATTCCAGGGGATGATTTGCCCCACCACGCCGACAGGTTCGCGCAGGGTGTAATTGAGGTAACGACCGTTGGGATCATAGGGGGGCGCGACGGGGATGGTTTCGCCCTCCAGCTTGTCGGCCCATCCGGCATAATACCGGAAATGTTCGACCACGAGGGGGATATCCGCCGCCCGGGCGATGGCGAGGGGCTTTCCATTGTCGAGGGAATCGAGCTGGGCAAATTCCTCCAGATGGTCCTCGATGGCATCGGCAAGACGGTTGAGGAGCTTGCTGCGGCCATGGCAGCTCATAAAACGGTATTGGCCGCTGTCGAAGGCCTTCCGTGCGGCGGCGACCGCCCGGTTAACATCCTCCGCGCCTCCCTTGGCGACTCGTGCGAGAACGGATTCATCCGCCGGGTTGATGGCCTCGAATGTTTCCCCGCTGGCGGCCTCGACCCATTTGCCACCGATGAGTAGTTTGTGTGGTGACTTATCGAGGAACTTTTGAACCGGTCCAGCAATTGGTTGAAGTGTTGCGGTGCTCATTTTCTCTCTTCTCCTTCACGCTTTATTGAATGGATTTGCGAGGGAAAACTCCACAAATCGCTCTCAGGGCCGAAAGCCCCAGTGAACCATGGAACGTCAAATAATGGACCGTGCATGTCAACACAATCCTCGGGATTTTTATTTGAGAGGTGTCTGGAGGAGCGATAAAAACCGCCCGAGGAAGAACCCCGGGCGGTTGGTGTTACGTTCGATGGCCGTTGGAAGGCCGGTCGTTAGCGGGCTGCTTCGGGCTCGGCGGAGGCTTCCGCATCGGCCAGTTCCTCGGCAGCGCGGCGGGCTTCCGCCTCGCTGTTCACCGTCAGGCTGCGGTAGCGGGAAAGCCCCGTGCCTGCGGGAATGAGAAGGCCCATGATGACGTTTTCCTTCAGGCCGCGCAGGTGATCCTTGCGGCCGCGGATGGCGGCATCGGTGAGAACACGGGTCGTTTCCTGGAAGCTGGCTGCGGAGATGAAGCTTTCCGTTTCCAGCGACGCCTTGGTAAGACCCAACAGCTTCGGCTTGCCGACGGCGGGAAGACCACCGTCGCGAATGACGCGCTCGTTTTCCTCGGTGAAGAGCCACTTGTCGACCTGCTGGCCGAAGAGGAAACGGGTGTCGCCGGGCTGCTCGATGATGATCTTCTTGAGCATCTGGCGCACAATCGCCTCGATGTGCTTGTCGCTGATGGTCACACCCTGGAGGCGGTACACCTCCTGGATTTCCGTCATCAGGAACTGCATGACGGCCTTCTCGCCCTTCACACGAAGGATGTCGTGGGGAGAAAGGGAACCATCGGTGAGCGGATCGCCCACGTTGACGCGATCCTTGTCACGAACGAGGAAGTTACGGTTGAGGGGAATGGAGTAGGTGTGCTCCTCGCCCTTTTCAGGAACGATGGCGCACTTGCGCATGCCCTTTGCAATGCCCCGGATTTCAAACGTTCCGGAAACATCGGCAATGTAGGCGATTTCCTTCGGCTTGCGAGCCTCGAAAAGCTCGTCAACGCGGGGAAGACCGCCGGTAATGTCGCGGCTCTTGGTGCGCGGGCGCGGAACACGGGCCAGCACCTGACCACGAGCGACGGACTTGCCGTCGATGGCCTCGCGGGTCAGAACCGTACCGGAGCTGAGCTGGTAGTTGGCGATTTCGTCGCCATCTTCCGTCTGAAGGCGGAGCTTGGGATGGCGCTCTTCCTTGTACTCGGTGATCGTCGAGATGGAGGCTTCCTTCTCGGGATCGAACTCAGTACGCATCGTGATACCTTCGATGATGTCCTCGAAGGCGATGACACCGTCAGCCTCGGCAATAATCGGCGAGGAGGAGGGATCCCAGCGCACGATTTCTTCCTTCTTCGCGACGAGATCTCCGTCGCGCTTGCGAAGGCGGGCACCGTAGGGGATGTTCGGCAGGTTCTGGACTTCATTGCCGTCCTTGTCGAGAACCTTGATCGTACCAAGACGGTTGGTAACGATCAGCTCACCGTCCGTTGTTTCGATGTGCTTCAGGCCCTTGAACTTGACGGTACCGTCCACTTCAGATTCGTACCAGCCTTCTACGACGCCCTGGGAAACACCACCGGTGTGGAAGGTACGCAGCGTCAGCTGGGTACCGGGCTCACCAATGGACTGGGCGGCGATGATGCCGACGGCCTCGCCAAGGTCCACCATCTTGCCGGTGGCCATGTTGCGGCCGTAGCAGTTGCGGCAGACGCCGCGACGTGTCTGGCAGGTCAGCAGGGTGCGTACTTCAAGTTCATCAATACCGGCATCCTCGATTTCCCGGGCAACTTCCTCGGTAATTTCGGATCCGCGGGCGACAATGACTTCTCCCGTTGCGGGGTGTTCAATGTCATGAACGGAAGTACGGCCCGTAATACGGTCGCGCAGGGGAACAATCACGCGCTCGCCGCGGGAATCGACGTCAGTAACCGGACGGACAAGGATGCCGTTGTGGGTACCGCAGTCGACCTCGGTGACGATCAGGTCCTGGGCCACGTCGCAAAGGCGGCGGGTCAGGTAACCGGCGTCGGCGGTCTTGAGTGCTGTATCCGCAAGACCCTTGCGGGCACCGTGTGTGGAAATGAAGTACTCCAGCACGGTGAGACCTTCACGGAAGTTGGAGAGAATCGGCGATTCGATAATTTCACCGATGGCACCGGTCAGTTTCTTGGTGGGTCGCTGCATGAGACCACGCATACCCGCGAGCTGACGAATCTGGTCGCGGTTACCACGGGCACCGGAGAAGGACATGATATAGACAGGGTTGAGACCAGCCTGGTCGACCTTCAGGGCCTCCATGAGGTCCTTGGTCAGGACGTCGGTGGCCTGGGTCCAAAGAGAGATCACGCTTTGGTAGCGTTCCTCGTCGGTAAGGTTACCGACGGAGAAGTCACGGTTGATCTTGGCAAGCTTGACACGGGCCTCGTCGAGAATCCGCTGCTTGCTTTCAGGAATAACCATGTCCTTCATGCAGATGGAAATACCACCGAGCTTGGCGTAACGGAAGCCGAGGTTCTTGATGTCGTCGAGAACCTTCGCGCAGATTTTGCTGCCGCAGGCCTCGAAGACCACCGAGATCACCTGGCCAAGGGACTTCTTGGTCATGACCTCGTTGGCCAGATCCATGTAGTCCACCTTGTCCTTGGGAAGGATGTCGGCGAAGATAAGGCGACCAACGCTTGTGAAGAAGTACTTGCTGCCACCTTCCTTGCGGTAGTTCTGAATGCGAACCTTGATTTCCGCCTGAAGGTGAAGCCGGTTATGGTGATGGGCCATGACGGCTTCCGCCGGGGAGGAGTAGACACCCCGGGTACCGACGTGGCTGTATTGCTTTTCGAAGTCCTCGTGTCCGAGCTTGTGGCGCAACTCGATGATCGACGGGCGGTTGAGCTCGTGGATCTTTCCGTCCGGACCCTTGCGAAGCTCGATATACTCGCCTGGCTGGTCGTGACGAAGCTTGGTGAGGTAGAAGCACCCCAGAATGATATCCTGAGAGGGTGTTGCCACGGGGCGACCGTCCGCCGGCTTGAGGATGTTGTTTTCCGCAAGCATGAGCATTTTCGCTTCCAGACGCGCCTCAATGCTGAGGGGCACGTGGACAGCCATCTGGTCACCGTCGAAGTCGGCGTTGAAGGCGGCGCAGCTAAGGGGGTGAAGACGGATGGCCTTGCCTTCAACAAGGCGCGGCATGAAGGCCTGAATACCCAGACGGTGCAATGTCGGGGCGCGGTTGAGCATGACCGGGTGATCCTTGATGATGTCCTCAAGGATATCGTAAACGACGGCCTCTTCCCTTTCGATCATCTTCTTCGCCGACTTGATGGTCGACGCGAAGCCGCGCTTTTCAAGCTCGCGGATGATGAAGGGGTCGAACAGCTCCAGGGCCATCTTCTTGGGAAGACCGCACTCGTTGAAGCCGAGTTCGGGACCAACGACGATGACGGAGCGGCCGGAGTAGTCAACGCGCTTGCCGAGCAGGTTCTGGCGGAAACGCCCCTGCTTGCCCTTGAGCATGTCGG
>JAFIGB010000398.1 GCA_020831705.1 Candidatus Sumerlaeia bacterium
CATCCATTGCCTGCGGGGCATTGTTTCCCTGCACCGCCTGGTTCTGGGGCCACCAGGAACACATCAACCAGCTTGCGGCAACGGCCTGGATGCCATGGGCGGTTTTCCTCTGGTGGATGTGGCTGGGCAAAAGGCTCGCGACGCCCACCTTCCTCATCACCATCACCATGCTGTCAGCCTGGCAGTTCCTCACGGGTCACCCCCAGGAGGCTGTATATAGCCAACTCCTTTGCCTGGCGTTGGTCCTTGGGTGGGTGGCGGTCGCCGGTGACAGGAAATCCGAGATATACAGACTCCTTCCGGTGGGAATCGCCATGGGTGTAGTCGCGGGGTTGCTGGTAGCCCTCCAGTTGCTCCCCACGCTGGAGCTCAGTTCCCACAGCCGCCGCCAATTTCCCGATCCCGCCTACCCCTTGTGGTCCAGCATGCCACCCGACCTTTTCATCACGTATCTTTCCCCTCATTGGTTTGGCAGCTTCCTTGACGGATGGTTCGTCCGTGGGCCGGACGGGGCTGTTCTTGCCGACCCCCAGGGGAATCCCGTCTGGGATCGCAGGGGATATGGGGAGTACGGTCTATACATCGGAGTTCCCGCCCTTCTCCTCGCCATTGTGGGTGCGGTCACCACGCGCCGAAGGCTCGTTGCCTGGCTGGGGATCATCACGATCCTGGCGTGGCTGCTGGCCCTCGGTGGCAACACCGATCCCGGCCGCATTTTGTCGGGGAACTTCACCGAGTTTCCCCAGCCCGGCTGGTCGCTCCATGAGCTTTTCATCACCATATTCCCACCCGCAGCAGGCTTTCGCGTTCCCGCCCGAATTGTCATCCTGGCGACGTTCTCGCTCGTGACCCTCGCCGCTTTTGGATATACATGGGTCATTTCACGGACGGGTACGGAAGCCCGCACGAAGATCGCCGTGGCAATTGGCATCCTCCTTCTTGTGGCGGTCTATATTCCGTCGAGGAAGGAAAAATACCACCATCCGGTGGATATACGTCCTGCCCTTGAGTACAACAGGGGCGTTGCCCGGGAATTCAACACCCTCGATAACCGCATTTTCCGCATGACCATGGCCGACGATGGACGTCTTGTCGCCGAGCGTCACCATGAAACCACCTTCCAGACACCCAATCCCATTCTCACCCGCATGGCCTCCATGCAGCCCCACATGAATATCATCCAGGGAGTCGCCATCGTGGATGGATACGAGGAGGGGCTGGCGCCAACGGCGCGGTACAAGGACTTCATTTACGAGTTCAACCGCAACCTGCGCCAGTTCCATCCCGACGCCCATTTCCTCGCCCTCCTTGGCGTCTCCCATGTATATACGGACCTGCCCATCGACACCGATGCCTACCCCATGGACTTCTCCCTTTCCCTCCCCCACCGCCTCATCCATCGGAACCAGCAGGCGCGGGGGGCCGCCTTCTGGCGCCAAGCAACGGAGGGGATCGACCTCGCCAGGCTCGACGGCCCGTTCTGGAGGGGCGGGAACCCGAATCCGGAAATCCGCCGCGAGGCAGTCGATTACGGCACGCCCATCGACTGGAATCCATCCCCGAACCACCCGGCCCTCGCCACGACGGTGGAATCGCCGAACCGCGTGGTTGTCCATTATGAGGCCGACCAGCGCCACGATGCGGAAGCCCTCCTCGCCATGGGCTGGTTTCCCGGTTGGGTGATCGATGGGGAGCCGGTGGAATGGGTTTCCGCCGTCCATGCCCAGCTTCCCACCGACCGCCAATCAGCCCTCGACGACGGCCGCCATGGCTGGGTGCTCGCCTACCGCCCGTTCTCCTGGAAGGCCGGTCTTTATCTTACCGCGCTGGGGCTTTTCCTCTGGGGAGGCCTTCTTGGTCATCGGCTTTCACCCGCCAACCGGCGAAGCCCTTGACGGGAAGCCGGGGGAGGGCGTTCACTCACACGCGCCTGTCCACGGAGACAGGCCACCATTTCAAACTTGGAAACAAACACATGCGGGTTGGGCTCGTCACACTTGGCTGCGACAAGAATACGGTCGACAATGAATACCTTGCCGGACTCCTCGGAGCGAAGGGGATGACCGTCGAGGTCGCCGAGGAATCCAATCCTCCCGATGTCGTCGTCATCACAACCTGCGGGTTTCTCCAGGCCGCGAAGGATCAGTCGCGGGAGGAAATCAGCCGCTGGGTGGATATACGCGAGAAAACCGGGACGCGTCTCGGCGTGATCGGGTGCCTCGCCCAACGCAACGGCAATGAGCTCCTTCGCGACTTTCCACAGATCGACTTTCTTGCCGGCGTGGGCGACTTCGAGCGCGTCGCCAACATGGTGGCCGGGGAGGGCAAGTCCCAGTTCCTCGCAAATGTCGGTGGCGAATCGTGGGAATTGACCCGCCAAAGCGCCGCCGTCCAGCCCGGCGACGGCACCGCTGTCGAGCAGCAACCCTCGGAAATTGAGTTCGACGACCGCGCCTTCACCCGTGGCGCCCCGAAGGTCCTCATCCCCAGGACGCTCCCCCGCCAGCGTATAGACAAGCGCCCCCACGGCTTCCTGAAGATCAGCGATGGCTGCAATCACACGTGTACCTTCTGCAGTATCCCGCTCATGAAGGGGATCTATACAAGCGTGCCCCGCCAGGTGCTCCTTGACGAAACACGGCGCCTGCTCGACGACGGCGTCCGGGAAATCAACATCGTCGCCCAGGACATTACCAAGTACGGCCTCGACACAGAAAAGCGCCTCGCCCTGCCGGGACTTCTCAATGATCTCGCCAATATCGAGGGGGATTTCTGGATCCGCCTGTTCTACCTTTACCCCAGCACGGTCACCAGGGACCTCATCGGATTGATGAAGGAGCAGCCGAAAATCGCGCGTTATTTGGACATCCCTCTTCAGCACCTCGATGCAGGGGTTCTGCGCCGCATGAAGCGCCCCCATGATCGTGCGCGCACCATGGACATGTTGCGGATGATTCGCTCCGAACTTCCCGAAGTGACCCTGCGAACGACCTTCATCGTCGGATTCCCCGGCGAAACCCGCCAGGAATTCCAGGTGCTCCTCGACAGCATGGACGAGATTCGCTTCGAGCGCCTCGGTGTCTTTACTTATAGTCGCGAGGCAGGAACGGAAGCGGCGGCGCTCCCATCGCAGATCACGGAAAAGGTCAAGATGAGGCGCCGTGACAAGATCATGAAGAAGCAGGCGGAAATCAGCCTGGAATGGACCCAAAACCAGGTGGGCAAGCGTCGCCTTTGTCTCGTGGAGGGCCGGGTTCCCGACAGCGATTGGTATGTCGCCCGGAGCGAAAGCGAGGCCGCCGACATCGACGGCGTCGTGCGTCTATACAGCGAGGCACCCCTGAAAACGGGGGACTTCGTTCAGGCGGAAATCACCGCCGCCGATGTTTACGACCTGGAAGCGCGCGCCCTTTAAGGTGACACACCAAGGAGCCCTTCCCGCGTAATCGGGGATGAAACAGCCTGCCAGCGCGGCCTGCCGGAATCCGCCCAGTCATTCAACCACGCCATCCTGTGACAATGGAGGGCCAGACGCCCGGCAAGATTTCTTGATGTCTCGTCACGGTTATAAGTCTGGTCTCCAAGCAGGGGATGCCCAAGCCACCCCATGTGCACGCGAATCTGGTGGGTACGCCCCGTCAGTGGATTGAGCAGCACCAGGGCATTTTCCTTTTCCACCTTCAATACGCGAAAATGGGTCTGCGAGGGGAACCCTCCCCCCTTGAGAAGGGGGCATCCGGGGGGAACATGCCAGACAGCCGGACCACGCGGGCGCTTCTCCAGATGTATATCGCTGCGAAGGGCGGCGATTCGGTATGTATTTTTTCTTCCCTTCACAAGGGGCAGATCGACAAGGGCGCGTGATGGATTGGGGACACCCGACACCACCGCCAGATAATACTTCCGGACCACATGATCGTGAAACTGGCGGTTCAGGCTTGCCTGGGCCACCTTCGACTTGGCCACCAGAAGGACACCGCTTGTCCCCTTGTCCAGTCGGTGCACTGTATAGACATCCTGATATCGCTCCCGAATGACGGGCCAAAGGGCGTCCCCACCATGGCGCTCCGACAGGAGGGAAATGCCGGGCGGCTTGTCGAGGACGAGCAAATGGTCGTCCTCATGTATGACCCTGGGTTCAATGGACACCGCCAGCGGCCTCCCTGTATAGATCCCTGAGGCGGGCCGACACCGGACCCCAGGAAAGATGCTCCCGGGCATACTTCCGGCCATTTTCCCCCATGTCGTTGGGAAGCCCTTCCTCCAACAAATCCAGCACTGCAATCCAATCCTCGACGGTTTCGCCGACGATCCGGCCAAGGCGATGCTCCTCAACAGCACCGGCGAATTGATTGCCGCGTCCGAGAAGGACGGGAACCGCAGCACCCATCGCCTCGGCCACGCCC
>JAFIGB010000425.1 GCA_020831705.1 Candidatus Sumerlaeia bacterium
AGCAACACCATGAGCGACAAAACAACATCCGCCATCGAAACCCGGGGTCTCGGGAAAAGATACCGCGGCAAGTGGGTCGTGAAAAATCTCGATCTATCCATCCCCAAGGGGTGTGTATACGGCTTCCTCGGACTCAATGGAAGCGGGAAGACCACCACAATTCGCATGCTCCTTGGGTTGATTGACCGGGATGCCGGAAACGTGACCACCAATGGCATGGATCCAAACCGTGAACGAAGCAGGGTGCTCGCCACGGTGGGATATGTTCCGGATGCCCCCCTTTTCCACGAATGGATGACGGTGGGGGAGATCATTGTCTATACAGGAAAAATTCGAAGGTCCAGCGTGGGCGGACGGTGGAATGCCGATCGTGCCGCGAAACTTGTCGACCGCTTCGACCTCGATTCCGGTCAGCGCCTGGGGACCCTCTCCAAGGGCCAGCGCGCCCGCGTTTCCCTCCTCCTCGCCCTTGCCTTCGAACCGGATGTCCTCCTCATGGACGAGCCGACCGGTGGTCTTGATCCCGTCATGCGGAGAGAATTGCTGGAAAATGTTCTCGCTGAATATCTGGAGGAGGGGCGCACCGTCCTGATCAGCTCCCACCTTGTGAACGAAATTTCCGGTCTGGTGGATCGTGTCGGGATTCTTCATGATGGGGCGCTTGTGCGGGATACGGGAACCGAGGAGCTGCTCGCCTCGGTGAAGCGGGTGCGCCTTGTTCATGGCGACGAGGCCGTCGATCTGCCACCGATTACCGGACTCCTTCGTTCCCGCCGCCGTGGCCGGGAAACCCTGCTGGCCGTCAATGACTTTGATTCCGACCGCTTCCATGCCGAGGTGAAGCCTGCCGGGGTGGAAGGGATCGTCGTGGAGGATATGAATCTCGAGGATGTCTTTGTTGAAATCGTTGGTGGGGGAGGAACGCCATGAGCCCCGCTGGTAGCATGCGTCTATACCTTTTTGGGCGCTTCGGCGTCTTGGGCAAGGATGTCTGGCGCATGGCGCTCGTGCCACCAGCCATGGCGGGTATTTACCTGCTCCTTTGCTGGGTTGGTGCTCTCATGGCGGGGAGCACGGTCAGTGGCAATGGCGATGTGGCGCGGGTCATGTGCCTGATACTTGTCTATATCATGGGCCTCGCCCTGGCGTCGGAGCCGGAGGAATGGTTGCTCCTGGACCGCCTTCCCCATGGAAGAGGAGCCGTCCTGGTGCAAAAGCTCCTTGCCAGCCTGTTGATCATCGTGACCTCGTTCGTGTTTCTCGTTATTGTGGATTCCCTGCTGGCGGGTGAAGATCGGTTGTTTTATATTGCCGTTTCGGGGGAGATTGATGGTCTTCACCTACTTCCGATGCTTACGGTAATATACATCACGGGGATCGGTGTCGGGGCGGTTTTCGGCCATGCCACCGTTGCCGCTGCCGCCGGCGCGATTTCTCTCTTTGCCCTGCATATTGCCAGCACCATGACGGCGGGATTTATTCCGGAGGTCCCATCGGAGGTTCGCAGGTTCCTCTTCTTTACCCCCTGGGTCTTTGTGATGTTTCTTGTTACTGTTTCCTGGATGCGGCATCGCCGCGAGGACATGCAGTACATGTATGCGCCGAAAAGCCTCCCCGCGCTTTCCATTGGCGCAATCAGCCGCGAGATCACCCCCATGATCATCGCTGGGGTCATGATCATTGGCGCCGCGGCGCTGGCGGGTCAGGACCGTGGGCGGGGCTTCTTCCTCCTGGTCTGGCTGCTGCCCATTGGATGGATCCTCCTCATTTCCGACAGGGAGGAACGCGACGGCCTGCGCTTCTTTGCGGAAACGCTCCCCATTCACCCGGCAAGGCGGGAATGGCTGCGCCTACGTTGGCATCTTGCCGTGGGACTTCTTATCGGCCTTGTCGCCGGATATATCATGACGATTCATCCCCGGTTGAACGTCCGTGCCGGTGTCGATCACTGGATGCCTGTTTACAGCGCCCTGGTTGTTTCAAGTGCCCTCGTCCTGACGCGGATGTGCCACTTTCTCTCCGGACCCCGGGCGCTGGCTATCATCATGGCCCTTGCGGTTGTTGGCCTTTGGAATATTCTCCTTTCCCTTGCATTCAACTTCATCACAGGTCAATCCGAACACCTTAATTTCTATACATCGGTGACGCTTTTCTGGTTTCTGATTATTGGGTTGCTTCTCCCGCTGGCGGTTCATCTTTTCGTGCACTTTGCCATGGCGATTCGTCAGTTGGCCGACGGTCTTCGGCTGCTGGTTGCTCTTGTTCTCTTTCCCGTGCTGATGACCTGGGGATTGCTGCTCCTGAACTTCTCACCGATGGATATCATCGAATACCTTTTTAGCTGAAAGAATTGGAGATGCCAGCATGCGGTTTGAACGGCTACATCGACATTGGTGGTTCTGGTTACTCCTCGCGGGCCTGGGTGTTGTCCCCCTTTTCGTTTTTAATGCAAGGCCCCCCATCGACCTTGAGCGGCCGGAACGCCTCCTCCGCGAGTATGAAACCAGAAACCAGCGCGGTGGGATGGACGATCCATTTGTCCGTGGGGATCTTTATTATTTACTGAACATGCGTCTATCCATGACGCGCCATCATCCCGAAAGCTCCGTCCATGCCCAGGCCCTGGAGGACCTGTTCCAGATCGCCGGGGAAATCCGTGACGGAGGGTGGTTGCGCATGAGAACGCCCACCTCTCATCTGGAGGACCTCTTCCAGAAGCGCCTCCGAACCACCCATATCGAGCAACTCCCGATGATCGCCACCATGGGATATTGGGATCATGTGCTGGAGGAACTGAACAATCACTTCATCGCCACGATCCCCCTTGGCCGAACAGACATTAACGGGTACTTCCGCGCCGCGCAGTTGAGAAGGGATCTTTGGCACACCGTCTCTCTTCTCCTCCGCAAGGAGATGGATGAGGAGGTATTGGAGCGCTTTGTGGATATACTGGAGGAGGCCATCGCAACCGAGCCCACGCCCACACCGGATATGCTCCTGAACCACTTCGACGAGGTCAGGAAAATGCACGATGGGGAGGATCCCACCAGATTCGGCAACCTTCCCACGAAGGAGATATACAATATTGTGAATATTCTCGATCGTATTCTGGCTACTGATCGAATTTCGGCGTTTGACGAACTGCGTGAACGCAATCGATGGATCAATGGTCGAAGCGTAGGTGGATTCCACAGCAACCAGGGATCGGTGGTTGCGCCCACTTACTGGTTGGAAAGTCGGGTGTTGGCCCGTCAGTTGACCCGGTTTTTGGAGACGGAGAAGGAACTTCTCCATCTCTTGTCCCCCTTCCCCCGGGAAATCCTGGAGGCAGCAGACCCTCGGGATTATTCCGCCCTTTTTGCCCCGGCGCTGTATGCTTCCGTGGCTCCCGCCTTTGCACCGAGACTTAATGCGGACTTCAACCGGGTCCATCTTCTTGGTGCCAGGGCACGACTATACAAAATGAAAAATGGCGAATGGCCTGCCATCGGGGATATTCTCGATGCCGAGGAGAAGGAATCCGCCATCATGGAGTATGACATTCTGGAGATCCCCTTCCGTGATCCACCCCGTTCCCCCCAACATGTCAGTTCGGAGGATCATGATAGCATTTGGTTGATATCCCTTTTCCAGAACTGGCGAACCTTGAGGGAACTCCAAATCCTGCCTGCCGATGAAACCGGACTTGCAGGCTTCACCATCAGTCAAAATACCAATGCGCAATCCTGGTGGTCCGACGCAACCAACCTGCGTTACCTCCTTCATTCCAGCTATGTGACCGGTGCCACCGTGAAATGGAGTGATGGGATGCAGGAAGTTGTTATAGACGAATTTCAGGACTGGGACTGGGCTCTTCCCGATGAAGCCATCAATGTGCGCATTCAGGTGACGGGACGGATTCCGCCCGGCGATGTGGCGATTACCTCCCAGCTCCACCCCAAACTTTCCGAAAGCAGAACAACCTCCCTGTACCGAACGCAAAATCGAACGAGACAGATGTATGAGGGCCAGCAACAGGAACGTATTTACTTCGTCAATTCCATCGACTAACGCTTTATTTTATTCCGGGGCTTTTGGCGGATCCTTGGCCTTCTCCATGCTCACAAGGGCGTTGTAGTCCGGCACGTGGGTGTCCGGGGAGCGCCGGTGTCTATCAAGGAGATGGTTCCCTTCGGGCCAGTGAATTTGCAGATTTCCCGGCTTGAGGGGAGCTATACAGACGCGACCGTGATACTCGCCCTTTTCATTTCGCAGCACCACCGGATCCCCATCGGTCACCCCAAGGTTCTCCGCGTCGACGATGCTCATGAGGACCGCCTCGCGTACCGCCCCATTGAGCATGTCCTTTTTCTCGTGGACCATGGAATTGAACTGCTTTCCACGGCGCGTGGCGGCAAGGAACCACCCCTCGGGGATCTCGCGCCGGGGAAGGGGCACCGGTGCAAAATGCGCCTTCCCATCGGCGGTTTCGAACTTCCAGTCCGCGCACAAGTGCGCGCCGCCGTATTGAAACTGGTCCCCCTTTTTTGAAAGCTCGCGAATGCGTGCGTAGGGGGGAACAGCGCGGCTGATATCCTCGCGCACCGCCGCCGTGTCGGGCAGTTCAAAGGCAGCGGCATGCTGGGGGACAATGCGCCGGGCCAGATCGCGCATGACCTCCCACTCGGGTCGCGCCTCGCCAATGCGACGTCCGGGGATTTCCGGGCTGTATATAACACGGCGCTCCGTGCTCGTTTCCGTCACCCCACCGGGCGTTTCGTAGCGCGTTGCGGCGGGGAGGAGCAATACATCCCCGCCTTCGATGAGCATCTGGCTGCTCACGACGATATCCATGTGTACACGGAGGGGAATCTTTTCCATGGCGGCCCGGACGTGATCCGGTTCGGGAAGGACCTCCAGAAAATTCCCGCCCACGGAAAAGAGCATGTCCATTTCGCCCCGTTCCGCGCTGTCGAGCCATTCAACGGCACTGCGGCCGGGCTTGCCGGGGACGGGGAAGCCCCAAAGATCGGAAAATTCCCGGGCCGTTTCGGTGTTGATCGGTTTCCCGCCGGGGAGGGCCGTCGCGTAGCAGCCCATTTCCGCACCGCCCTGCACGCCGGAATGGCCGCGGATCGGCATCAGGCCGCACCCTTCGCGCCCGACAAAGCCGCCGGAAAGGGCCAGATTCACAATGGCCCGCACGTTCTCCACCCCGTTTTCATGCTGGGTGATGCCCATGCTCCAGACGAAAATGGCCCGCTTCGCCTTTGCGATATGTCCCGCCAGGGACTTCATTTCGTCGCGGGATATACCTGCCTGCTGCTCCAGTGGCTCCCATTCCATCGCTTCAAGGGAGGCCTTCAGCGCATCATATCCCACTGTATGATTGTCTATAAACTCGCGGTGGACGTGTCCCTGTTCCATCAGGTGCTTGAGAACCCCGCTCAGGAAGGCAACGTCCCCACCGATGTTGACGGGATAAAAGTAATCGGTGATCTTCGTCCCGAAAAGGGAGCTTTCAGGAATCGATGGAATCCAGTAATTGTCCATCCCCGGTTCCTGGTAGGGATTGATGGTGGCAACGCGGGCGCCGTTTTTTCGTGCGTAGTGAATATACTTCGTGGCAACCGGCTGGTTGTTTGCCATGTTCGAGCCGATGAAGAGAATCAGGTCGGCCGACAGCCAGTCGCTGTAGGAGCATGTCGTTGCCGCCACACCGACCGATTCCTTCAGGGCGTTGGTGCTCGGGGAATGGCAGATACGGGCGGCGTTGTCTATATTGTTGGTGCCCATGGCACGGGCGGCCTTCTGGGCGACGTAATACGATTCGTTGGTCATCCCCCGGCTGGTGACGTAGAAGCAGAACCGGTCGGGATCGGAGGCCCGAACCCGTTCCGCAATGAGATCCAGCGCCGCATCCCAGCTGAGGCGTGTAAAGCCCTTTTCCCCGGCCCTGCGGAGCATGGGATATGCAAGGCGCCCCTTTTCGCGCAGTGTTGTACTCGACATGCGTTTCAACGGCGCCACGTCGCTGAGAAGGGCATCGTCGATGGCGGGCATCGTGTTGAGACGCAGAAGCCGCAGGCGGATGTTGCAAAGATGCGTGCCGTCCAGGGTCCAGTCGGTCATGCCACTGGTGCCCAGGGCGCAGCCATCGCAGACTCCGTTGTTGAGGATGCGCCATGCGAAGGCCATCTCATCGCGATTTTCAATCCCGGCGCGAATCAATTCCCAGTAGTTGTTGGGTCGCTGGTGCCCGATTCCAAAGGGCGCGTAACTGGCCCAGTTGGACGGGGTCCACATTTTTCTGACCTTCGGCTTGCTCATGCTTCCCTTTGTCCTTCATTGGTTGGTTCTGTATAGACAGTAAGTCGGTTGCCGCGGCAGTAGGCGGCCAGGGTCATGCCGAGGCGTTCCGCCGTGCTGACGGCGAGGGACGAGGGGGCAGAGACCGCCAGAAGCACCGGAATTCCCGCCCTCCATCCCTTATAGACAATTTCATAGGAAATACGGCCGCTGACCAGAAGCGCCTCGCCATCTGCCAGCCTGCCATCAAGGATCAACTGCCCGATGGCCTTGTCCACGGCATTGTGACGACCGATGTCCTCGGCGAAGGCGATCATTTGGTGCTCGGGGGAAAAGATGGCGGCTGCATGGGACCCTCCGGTAACTTCAAAAGTTTCCTGGGCGCGGCGCAGGGCATCAAGATAACCCGTGACAACGGAGGGATCAAATGTCCCGCGATGGTGCAGGCGAATCGGGCAATCACCGGTGGAGGCCGTTTCAAACTCACGTTTGCCACAAAGTCCACAGGACGACGTGGCGAGGACGGACCGTTCCCCGGCAAATTCACGAGTGAGTAATTCTGACGCGATTTCCACCCGCACCGTTGCGGGAGTGCTCCCCTCGGCAGCAACTTCGGTCAGGATCATCGGTGCCCGGGGATCGACCACCAGCCCCTCGGTATGCAAAATTCCCCGTGCCAGCGCGCGATCATCCCCGGGGGTTCGCATGGTCACTGTAAAGGGATTTCCGTTGACGGCGATTTCCAGAGGGGCCTCCACCGTCAGGGCGTCGCCAACCGTTTCAACGGCCCCTCCCTCAAATCGTTTTCCCTTTTTCCAGACGTGCATTCAGCGACCTCGGGGCATCCCGCCCGGGCGGATATTGCCGGTGCGGTGTTCCTCCAGAATGCGGTTTTGGGCCGGGGGGACGTCAAAACAAAAAAACGTGCCGGTTTTTCAAACTGAAACACTTCCGGAGAAAATCCTTGAATTGGCATGCTTGAAGCGTGGAGCATCAACCAAGCTTTCCACGAAAGGAGAATGGATGCGTAATCACAAACTCAAAACCCTCTTTCTCGCCACGGTGCTCGTTTCGGGCTCAATGGTGATGGCGGAGGAAGAAGCCACACAGGCAGCTCCAGTCCTCGATACCGAGGAGAAGAAGATCAGCTACGTGATCGGCTCCCAGATTGCAAACGACCTCGCCCAGATTGGTGAGATTGGCGTCACCCTCGATATTGACCTCCTCCTCAGGGGACTTCGCGATGGAATGGAAGACCGTTCCGCCGTCACCCCCGATCAGGTTCAGGAGGCCATGTCAGCCCTTCAAATGAAGGCCATGGAGGCCCAGATGCAGCAACAGGCCCAGGCGGAAACCCAGGCAGCTGATGCCCCCGACGCCCAGGCAAACCTCCAGATCGCCAACGAGTTCCTCGCCGGTAATGCCGAGCGCGAGGATGTCACGGTCACCGATTCCGGCCTTCAATACCGTGTCATTTCCTCCGGCGACGGGGACACCCCCGGCTCCGACGATCAGGTCAAGGCCCACTACACCGGACGCCTTATCGATGGGACGGTCTTTGACAGCTCCGTTGAGCGCGGCGAACCCTTCACCTTCAGCACCGCCGGTGGCGTCATTCCCGGCTGGATCGAAGCCGCCAAGATGATGAAGGAAGGGGACAAGTGGGAAGTCTACATCCCGCCAAACCTCGCCTACGGTGCCCAGGGCCGCATGCCCACAATTCCGCCCAATTCCGTGCTGGTTTTCGAACTCGAGCTCCTCGAAGTCGTCAACTAACCAAACCACTCAGCAACGCAGAACCAAATCAGGGGCCTCCTTCGGGAGGTCCCTTTTTTTGTCCCACCCCCCCCGCCCCCCAAAAGCGTGAAATCACCGACGCCACCAAGTAATTTTACGAGAGGCGAGTTTTAAGGATGAAGCCTCCTGCGCCAAGGCTACGGCGGCCAGGGGATGAGGGATGAATGAATTTTTTGAAGGGTTGAAGCTGTTTGAGGGGGGAGGAGTTTTTCATCCTTGGCGTTACCAGCATGAAAGGCGTTTGTGCGGACCTGTATGGAGAGGGGAGGGCGGGCATCCTTGCCCGCCGGGCTGATGTGTCTGCGAGCAGGATGCTCGCGCTCCCTTCTTGAGGCTTCTCCAGGGCAATCTTGAGCTCACACACCGCAAATTCGCCCCGGAAGGGGCGCAACAATATTAGCCCCGTGTTTCAACGCTTGTCATTCCTGAGAAGTTGAAAATTTTAGCGTCGCCCAGCCCAAAAATTGAACAAATCAGGAAAAACAACCATTAAACCCCGGGGT
>JAFIGB010000428.1 GCA_020831705.1 Candidatus Sumerlaeia bacterium
AACACGAGGGGCCTTCGTGGCAACAACGTGAACGTCTATCATGTCAACGACGGCTCAAACGTCATCGCCTACCATCGCTGGGACCAGGGGGGCATGAATGACGACGTCGTGGTGGTGCTGAATTTTTCCAACACCGAGTTCTCCGAATACAATGTTGGCTTCCCCCATGGCGGCGACTGGCATGTTGTGATGAACAGCGATGGCAGTGCCTACGGGCTGGATTCCGACACCGAGGATTACACCGATTTTGGGGCAACGACCGTGACCACCTCCGCAAATGGCATGGACGGCCTCAGCCACCGGGGAAATGTCCCCCTTGCGCGTTACAGTGGGTATATCCTTTCCCGCACTCCCCTGCCCGATGATACCGAGCCCTCATCGCATTCAGATGTGTGGCTGGCCTTCTGATCCGCCCTTTTTTAGAAAAATCTTCCCTCCCATAAACCCTGCCCGGTTGCAATGCGTCTCCCTGATCATTGCCGCCGGGCCTTTTCATGTCCAGATGACAGGGGGAGGTCATTGACCTGACGAAAGATTCCCCTTGCAACAATGAGTGCCCGGCTAAAAATCCAATTAAATCATTCGCCAACCGGTGACTGAAGGAGCGTGGAGATGAGACAGAGAAGATTGCAAAACAGCCGGATGGGCAAGGCTGACTGGGTGGTCGCCGTTGGGATCTTTGGGGCTGCAGTGGTCCTCATTGTCCTTCTGCTCGCAACAAGATCCGCCCCGACTCCAGAACCCCGCCAGATCACCGATAAACCCTCCGTAACCATGGAGACTTCCGAGGTACAACCTCCAGCAAGGCAAGATGTTGCGCCCCGCGTGGAGCAAACAATGCCTGCTCCGCCCGCCTCCCTGACGGAGGATTCGTCCGGGACCATCTTTGGCGAGATACGCTCATCGGTTCTTGCTGCTCCCCTCTCAGACGCCCAAATTTCTCTTTGGAAGTTTCAGGTCACCGCCGGGACAACCTCCCCCCCCGCTCCACAGGACAGAAGCGTCCTTGCTGAAGTAACAACCAATTCCGAAGGGAAGTATTCCCTGGATTATGATGCCTCGGTTCCGGACGGCACAGAAGTGATCCTTGGGCTGACGGTATCCGCCCCGGGACATGCCGGATTGGCGGGATCCATCTTTCCCCATGGCCTCCGCGACAGAATGGAGATCAATGCAACCCTCGATGAAGGGCAGTCCCTCGCGCGACGGGTAATCCTTGCCGACGGTTCCGGGGTTCCAGGGGTAGAGGTCCACAATCGGGTTTCCCAACGACAGGGAACAATAACGACGTTCTCCCATGGCCAGATCAACCTCCAGCCCGCATCGCAAGGCACTACGGACGATCAGGGCCGGTTTGTACTCGAAGGTGCCCATCTCAACGACGCCCACGCGACAAGCCTCCATCACGAGGGAAGTATGTACGGGAAACAGTTTCCCAAAGATGCGGATTTCCTGGAGATTGTCCTCCCAATTGGCGATGCCTCCATCCACGTGACGGTCAGGGACCATAAGGGCCACCCCATGGTGGGGATGATGGTTTCCACGGTGGGGCGGGAACTGTTTGGCGATGAATTCGAGGGCTTGCGATTAAGCGGCAAAACGATGGAGACAAATACCCATGGGATCAGCCGCTTTGAGGATCTCCCTGCTGGCAACTATACAATTAGTGCGCTGCCTACACCCGGGAGGAACCTGAACCTTGGAACAACTGGTTCAAAACAAATTGAGCTTGGTGTGGGAGAACAGAAGGAGATCGTCC
Source organism: Candidatus Sumerlaeia bacterium (assembly GCA_020831705.1). Classification (GTDB taxonomy): domain Bacteria; phylum Sumerlaeota; class Sumerlaeia; order SLMS01; family SLMS01; genus JAFIGB01. The sequence goes on from JAFIGB010000428.1 coordinate 1,760, forward strand.
TTCAACTGGAGGAACCACATACGATATCCGGTCGTGTTCTGGACGATGAAACCGAAAGGCCGATCCCGGGTGCGGAAATTTCCATCATTCCGATGATGCCATTCAACAATCCCCATACACAGCCGTCCGGCTATAACCCTTCCACGGTGTATAGCGATGGAAACGGTGAGTTTACCATTACCGGGCAAATGAGTCCTGGTTTTATGGCAAATATGATTTTCGTTCGCCCACCCGAGGGGTATATTTTGAACCAGACCGGCCATAGAATGCACGGGCTTCCCTCAGTGGCATTCGAACCGGAGGAGGACTCGCGTATTGTTAAGGACGTCGAGGTTCGACTGATCCGGGGCGAAATTATTCGTGGAACTGTAGTGTGGGACGATTCCGGCGAACCCGTCGGCTCCGTGGTGGTCAATGCCGAGGCAGGACGGTATCTCGGCATGAATCCGATGGCATACACTGGTCAGGAAGGGGATTTTTCCCTGACGGTCAGGAAGAACACAGACTATACAATCCGAAGCGAGGATGCAGAGGGTTACGGGGAAATACGTCTCGCCTCGGGGGATGAGCAGGACCGTGACAACCTGGAGATCCGGCTGAAAAAGGGCGGCACCGTCCGTGGCACCGTCGTGAACGAGGATGGCGATCCGGTCCCTGAAGCCGTGGTCATGTGGTCCAGAAGAAGTGGACCAGCCGGGAATCCGCAACATCGCCGCACTTCACGCAACGATGGAACCTTTGAACTGACAGGTGTCGGCCCCGGAACCATACATTTGATGGTGAACGCACCGGAGGATAGCGAATATGCCGTTGCTGAATCGAAAACCATCGATATTGAAAGTGGCCGGATATATGGCGACCTGAGGATCGTCCTTCCCTACGCCGAGGCCATTAATGGCATGGTGGTCGATGACCGTGGGGAACCCATTGAGGGTGCGCGGGTTATTTGGTTCATTTCCACAGGAAACCAAATGAGGAATTCGAGCAATGCCGCCACGGATGAGGAGGGCAGGTTCACCATCAATGGCGTAACCCCTGATACAATCATCACCCAGATCAACGCATCCCACGATGACTATACATCCGCCTACCATCAGCGTTACAGCCCCCTTGATGGCGATCTCAAACTGGTCCTGAGGCGACGTGGCTCCCAGTCCATTCAGGCCGTCGAGGCAGGTTCCGGTCGCCCGATTCCCAAATACGAATATCTGATCTATGAAAGTGCCTGGGATGAATATAGCGCGTGGATGAATGCCTCGGTCCGGGTGGAGAATCCCGAGGGAAAAGCGGAACTGAGAAGCCTCAACCCCGGTGGCAAACGGGTTGTTGTGGTGGAGCTTGATTCCAATGGCGAGTCAACAGGCCGGAAAGGGTCCGCCCTCTTCAGTGCGGACAGGGAAGGTGGTGAACCCGTCAAGGTTGAAGTCCATCGACCCTTTGAGGTGGAAGGAACAGTCGTTTCAGGAAGCGACGATGATCCTGTCGAGGAGGCCAAGGTCTTCGTCGTCACCGAGTACCCCTGGCAACGGCAAATGGGAATGCGTCAGGCGCCCCAACATCATGAGGGGTTCAAGTTCGACCCCGTACTAACGGATACACGGGGCCGGTTCACCCTCACGGGCTTCACCCATGGCACCTTCATGATCGCTGCGGAACCCGATGGAGCGGCGTCGCGGGTCATCGAAACAATCGTCATTGAGCCGGGAGTTCCGGTCCCATCGGTCACCCTGCGCATGGAATCGATGGCCCGCATTTCCGGCACCATCACCGATTGTGATGGAGAACCGATTCGTGGTGTGAGCCTCAGACTGCTCGGCAGGGCGAACGTTGTCGGCACTGAAGCTCAAAGCGACGGGGAAGGCCGCTTTGAATTCGGTGGCCTGCCGGAAGGCCCAATAACCATTCAGGTCAACGCACCGGGACATACCGGGGCCATGCTTGAGTCGATGGAGATCGAGCGTGGGGCTGATATCACTCATGACATTCAGGTCTGCCAGGACATCACCCTCTCCGGGACTCTCTATGTGGATGGACAACCGGGCTTTTCCGATCCATCCTCCAGCATCATGCTTTTCCGCCGGGACCACTCCCATTTTTCCGTCCCCATCATCACTGATGGAAGTGGTCATTTCAGCGTCCCAATGAGCCCCGGCGTTTGGGATATTTATCTGGCAGCCGCCCAACACTCCCTCTACATTCCCTTTGATTCCCTCGAATTGGACGAGGAGGAGAAGTCTGTCGAGCATGACATCCACCTCGAACTGGCCTCCTGTGATGTCGTGTTCGAATTCCCCGAGGACTTCCCCCGCTCACAGGGACATATTCAGGTCCTGCCGAGCGACAGGACAGACCTGCCACGACGTGGGGGGGCCTTCATGATTCAGGAAAATGACGAGCGGCGCCACCTGCCGACGGTTCCCCAGGGGGAATACGTGGTGCGTTACGATTCCTTCAATGGGCTGCTTTCCGGCGAAAGCGAACCCACCGTCATTGCCCGGGGGGAATTGAACGTCATCTTCATCGAAATTGAAATCGCTGATGGGGAACGGGCCCGAATTGCTGAGGCCCAGTCACTCCTGAGGCGGGCAGGTTTTGATGCCGGCCCGATAGATGGATTGATGGGACCGATGACCGCCGGTGCCATCCGGGCCTTTGAAAATGCCAACCAAATGACTGTAACTGGCGAGGTTAGCAATGCACTCCTTGAAGCGTTACGTCAGGATTGAAATCCAGTATTGAGTGTAAAAAATCGGAGTGGCAATGGCTTACCAATCGCCGGGTAGTTGATTACCCAGTTGCTGTAGTGATTGGAGCCCTGACCAATGCCACTTCGCTCAGAGCAGGCAAATTGGGGCTTTTCCTCATAACCTTCCTTCATGGAATTGTGGCCCGCCATTCGCATTATGTTTTCCGGGAATCATCATTTTCCCGAGAAACTGAAAATTGAGGACGGCTAAATGGCTGGCAAAAGAGGCTTCACACTGGTCGAGATCATGATCGTTGTGGCGATCATCGGAATCCTCGTCGCCGCCGCCTTTCCGGCATTTCGTCAGGCAAGAAACCGCTCCTTCGTCAATGCATGCCAGAACAACATGGTCCAAATTGAAAATGCGAAGGAACGCTGGGCCGTGGAATCCTACCAACAAACCGGTGCGATCCCTCCCGACGAGGAGATAGATGCCTATCTCCGCGGTGCACCCAAGTGCCCCGGCGGAGGAACTTACACCTACAATCCCGTATCAATCCTGCCGGAATGCTCCATAGAGAACCACGTTTATCCGGGCACTGAGACCGATTCGTAACGTAAACGGGATGACTTCATACCCACCCTGGCTCATCCATAAATCAAATTATTTCAACCTTTCTCACAGTATCCCGCTCACTACAAAACACCCAAAAAAACCAATATGCATCCTCAAGGTGAGGGGGAGATCCTCAAAGGTCTTTCCCTTCATTTGGGCATGCATATACCCCAATGTTTACTTACAATCATCCTCCAGTGGGGCAAATTCTCGCGGAAAATTCCATGTGAAGCCCCTGGATGTGAACAAGGGAACCCATCTCCACACAATTTGTGAATACATTTACCCCTATCAAAACGAATTCGCGGATAAGGCTAAATATATGTGACAAATAACTTTTTGCACTTCTGCCAAAAATACCCCCCGATAACTGTCACAATTGAAGTTACGCCCCCGAAAACTTTTTTTTTGCCCTCCGTTGGCATAGTTGGCTCATCATTCGCAAATGAGTACCTCGACACTAGGGTTACCATTAAAGAACGTGACCCGACCCAAAAACAGGAGAACTACCATGCGTCGTTCCAAAGGCTTCACACTCGTCGAAATCATGATCGTCGTTGCCATCATTGGCATCCTCGTCGCCATCGCGGTCCCCAGCTTCATCAAGGCCCGTGAAACCTCCCAGCTCCGCGCCTGCCAGAACAACCTCAGCCAGATCGAAGGCGCCAAGGAGCGCTGGGCACTTGAGACCCGCAAGGTACAGGGCGATTCAGTTGTTGATTCGGAGATTGATGAATATCTTCGTGGCGCACCCTCCTGCCCCGGTGGCGGAGAATACACATACGGCGATATCGGCACATTCGCCAGCTGCTCCATCACCGCTCACGTTTTCCCCGGAACTGGCTCCTAATCACTCGCTGATTGAGACCGGATTGAACAACCAACCTGACCGGAACCTTTCGAGGTTCCGGTCTTTTTTTATTTCTCCACGATGACACCAGCAACTGGCTCTTCTGCAGGAATCACCCCTGATGGGGCTTCCTTCCTCACACGAACCTTCCCTAAATTGACAAGGACTACCCCCAGGAGAATGACTCCCCCGCCAAGGATCATCTGGCTGGTGATCACTTCGCCGAGCAATAACGTACCCACCAGGATCGCCACGATCATGTTCAGGTAGGTCGTACTGGCTGTTTTTTGGGAAGGAAGCGTGATCACGCAGTAATTGTAGCAGACATACCCCAGAAATGAACCCACCAAAATCAGATAGACGATCGCCCAGACAGAGGCCGCCGTGGGAGTAACCTCCCGCATCCATTCCCCACTGACAGCCATGAGGAACAGGGCGCCGATCCCGCCAAAGAACGTCTGCCAGGCCGCGCCCATCATGGGATGGCAGTCTGGTGGATTCCTGTTGCTGATAAAACTTCCAACAGCCCAGCAAAGTGGCCCGATGATCAAGGCAATCAGGGCAAACCAGAAGGTTGGGTCGGGTGGATCCTCGCTCCCGAGAAGTCCCAGAAGCTGCGGTGACACAAGAATAAGCACCCCGCTGAAGCCCACAACCAGCCCCAACCAGGCAAGCCGGGGAACCCGGTGGCCGGATATTGCCGTCAACGCCACAAAAACGAAGGGGGCCGTGTTTACCATGAGGGCCGCAAAGGCGCTGTCGACGTATTGCTCCGCCAGGGAAAGGAGCCCGTTTGACAGGCTGAGGAGGAAAAAACCGACAATTGCCAGGCGGCGGTAATCACTTGCACGGGGCAGGCTGATACCCACGGCCCGAAACACCAGGATCATCAGGGCACCGGCGATGAGGAACCGCACGGCTGCAAGCATGAAGGGAGGGAAACTTTCAACAGCAACCTTGATCCCTCCGTAGGTCGTTCCCCAAGCGATGCTGACCCCAATGTAGGCAAGGATCTGCAGAAGGACACGGCGATCCATCATCGATCAGATCCACCAGGTGATGGGTGGAAGAGCGATGCGACTTTTCAATGAATGGTCGGGAGTCTTATTCACCCAGACGCAGGTTCAGTGGTGGAGGTTGTTGGGCGAAGGCACGCTGGAGATCATCCTGGCTGGGAAGGATCTCGGGGGGAATCCCCCCCAAATTGGTAATAATCCGATGGGTTCCCGATGTGCGAATGCGCTGAAGGAGCTGGTCGCGGGCAACATCGACAAGGCGCTCGCGAATAATCGGTAGGGCGGATTCGAAGGTGTCCCCCCGGGCGGGTTCGGTGGAGAGAACCTTGATCACATGGATGGAGCGGGGGCGGATGCGGTCTCTTGCATCCCGATATCGGTTGATGAGCACATCACTTGTTTGGCCGGCGCTAAGTTTTTGTGCCTCTGCTTCAATGGGGCGGGGAAGATTCCCTTCCTGGAAGGTAAAAAATCCCGTTGTTCCCCAGATACCCATGTCGACCCGGCTGAATTCATCCTTGGCAAAGAGCGCTTCGGGGTCGGCATCACGGCGCAATTCGGTGCGAACACGTCGGGCCAATTCCTCAAGGCGACGGATCTGGTCGTTGGTTTCAGACCCATCCAGAGCGATTGAGAAATGGGCAATGTGGTGGCGGGGGGGGTAATAGAAGGAGTTTCGGTTTGAATTGAATGCCTCCCTGAGATCCTCCTCCGACCAGTTCAGGCGGATGAATTGATCGACGAGGCGTTCGATCAGCATGGCATCGTAGAGTGTCTGCTGGAAATCGCGCTGGGAAATTCGCAGGTCTGCCAGGACCGCAGTAACCCGGTCCTCCTGAAGGTTGCTTTCTTCGGTGATTTCCTGAAGCCGTTGGCGGTATTCATTTTGATTGATGAGAATTCCCTGGCGGCGTGCCTCATCGGCGAGCAGGAGGTGATCCACCCAATCGCGAACGGCGGCTCCCTCCTCGGCACGCATGGCAGCCTCCAGGTTGTCCTCCATTTCCTGGGCAATCTCGATTCTTGCAGCCTGGGAATCGTTTCCAAAGACATCACGAACTTGTTGGAGAGTCCTGCTTTTCCCCTCCTCAAGCTCCTTCTTGTATTTCTCGAAACGCTCGGCAACCCGGGCATTGAGGGATTCACGGGTGAGCCGGTGGGTATTGACCACGGCGACGATCACATCGGAGGGGCTGGGTGTTGCGACGGGTTCTTTCCGTTCTGATTCGTCGGTTTTCTTTGGTTCTTCGTCATCACTGCGGCGCTGGCGCTCCTCGCGGGGTCGCTCGCGTATCGTCATCCCGGGCCGTTCATCAAGGATGAGGGGGGCGACTTCCTGGGCCTGCAGGGTTGTCGGGGGAAGGAACCAACCGCCGACAATCAGGGACAGCGCACATAATGAGACTAATGGAGTTTTGAGCATGCCGAATAACGATTCCTCCTCAGGATCCACATCCTCCCGCATCTCGGGGGAGGAAAATGGAGTTAACCGGGCACGATTGAGTACAACGGGTGGCTGGAATGCAAGGATGATCCATCATGATTTCGCCGCTTGGCCCCTGGTTGGGTTCAATCTTAGTATTGCGGCGCGGAATTCTTTGAATGAATGTCGGTCTGGCGAGTATATGGAAGGCAGCAGACTTCTCCCGGGCGGTTGCCAATGTCTCTTCAGGAACTTTTGGGCATTGATCTGAACACCGTATATTGGATGATCCTTGGCTTCGGCTTCGTGGTCCTCTTCTTTGCGTTCATTTTCGATGGTCTTCTCGGGTTCGGAGACGACGGAAGCATGGTCCCCGCAGCCGGGGTCTTCATGGGCCTGTTCGGGTCGAGCGGGATTGTTGGCCTGAACCTCCTGGACCTGACGGAGGTGGCTTCGATTTTCCTCGGAGGGGTCATCAGTACCGGCGGCGCCGTTTTCTTCTACTTCGGTTTGTGGAAATGGCTGAAGCAGCAGGAGAACACCCTGGAGGATCGCCGGGAGGATTTGATTGGAAAGTTGGCCGAGGTTACCCTCACGATAAACGGTGATTCCCTTGGTCAGATTACCTACTCAACGGATTCGGGCAGGACCAGTGCCCCGGCAAGATCTGCCAACGGTGCCTCCATTCGTCAGGGAGAAACCGTCAAGGTTCTGCGCACCGCTGGAACGACATTCATTGTCGAGAGCGTTAATGATGGTGAAAAGGGTGGCAATGATGCCCCTTGATAATACAGCACCCAGAAAGAAGGAGTCACCGAAATGTCCGAGATGAAATTGGCATTGCTGGCGCAGGCGACGGACATCGCAGACAGGTTGCAGGGCGCGGCGGCATTGGTTGTTGCTGCCGTTGTTATTATTCTCATCTTTGCCTTCGTCCTGAAACGATGGTTCAAGGCGGGCCCGAACGAAGTCCTGGTTATCTCCGGTGGTCTTCGCCCCGGTGGTCAGGGATCCAAGGGTCCAACCCTCGTCCGTGGTGGCGGTAAATTCGTCATTCCGTTTCTGTATCGTGTCGATCACCTTTCCCTTGAGATTATGAGTATCAATGTCCAGACCCCCGAGGTCTATACAATCCAGGGCGTTCCGGTGATTGTGGACGGCATTGCCCAGGTCAAGGTGGACAACACCGAGGATGCGATCCGCACCGCCTCCGAGCAGTTCCTTGGCAAGAGTGTCGTTGAAATTCAGAACATCGCCCTTGAAACCTTGGAAGGCCACCTGCGCGCCGTGCTCGGCACGCTGACGGTGGAGGAGATATACATGGAGCGCGACAAGTTCGCCTCCCGCGTCCAGGAAATTGCAACGGCCGACATGGCCAACATGGGCCTGCGAATCGTCTCCTTCACGATCAAGAACATCACCGACCGCAACGGCTACCTCGATGCACTTGGCAAGCCCCGCACCGCCCAGGTGAAGCGCGATGCCATCATCGGCCAGGCTGAAGCAGATCGTGACGCCACCATCAAGTCGGCGGATGCCAACCGGGAAGGCCAGATTGCAAAGCTCGGTGCTGACACCCGGGTTGCCGAGGCCGACCGCGATTACCGCATGAAGCTTCAGGACTACGAGGCCGACGTTAATCGTCGCCGCGCGGAATCGGAACTTGCCTACGATATCCAGCACAACATGACCATGCAGACCTCCAAAGCGGAGGAGATGAAAATTCAGGTGGTGGAACGTGAAGGCCAGATTTCCGTTCAGGAAAAGGAAATCATCCGTCAGGAGCGCGAACTCGATGCAACGGTTCGCAAGCCCGCCGAGGCGGAGCGCTTCAAGATCGAAACCCTGGCCGAGGCGCAAAGCGCGAAACTTCAGCGCGAGGCTGAAGGCCGTGCCAACGCCGAGCGCAAGGAAGGTACCGCCAACGCCGAGGTCATCAAGGTCCGCGGTCTGGCAGAAGCGGATATTATCAAGGCTAAGGGTCTTGCTGAAGGTGAATCCATCCGGGCAAAGGGTCTCGCCCATGCCGAGGTCATCCGCGCCGAGGGTCTCGCCACCGCAGAAGCGAACCGCGCCAAGGCCGAGTCCTGGCAGTACTACAACCAGGCAGCCATCGCGGAACTCCTCATCGAGTCCCTTCCGAATATCGCCCGCGAAGTTTCCGCACCGCTTTCCAAGACCGACAAGATCACCATCGTCTCCCAGGGCGGGCCGGACAGCCAACTGGGCGCCTCGAAGCTTACGCGCGACGTCACAAGCATCATTTCCAGCCTTCCCCCCGTCGTGCAAAACCTCACCGGCGTGGATATCGGGGAACTCCTCAAGAAGCTCCCCGCGGTTCGTGACCAGTTCAAGGAAGTGGATACCGGAGCATCCGGGACCTCCTCCCAGCCGAAGGAGGAGAAGGCTCCCTCCCCACCGGATGACAAGAAGAAGGAATAATCCCGGTACCACGCCGGCACCAATCACAGCCCCGATATTTCCCCCCGGAGAAGGTCACTTCCGGGGGGATTTTTTCAGCTGATCCCTTCGACGCATTTCCTCCGCCTTGGCTATACTGACGAATTCATACCAGGCAAGGAGTCGACAAAAAACAAGGCCTGTATATCCGTCACGCCAACCGGACTTGATGATGTAATGGTAAATAAATCGCAGGGTCGGTCGGAAGGGAAGATGCCCCGCCATTTTCTTGATCCAGCGCTTGGACTGAAGGGGGTTTCCGGAAATCCTCGCATCAATGGATTCACCCCGTTTACTCCCCCGCCGAAGAAGGGCAGCCTCCCAGTTGGAGTAGCGATTGTGCTTTTCCACCCAGGTGGCAATGTCGGGGTAGGCGTAATGGAGCATGTCGTGTTTGCACCAGCCCACGGTGGAGTTGCTTTCCCCAACGTCGAGAACCACATGCTCATGGACTTCGTTGTCACCCGACCCGGTGTCCCCCAGGTCCTCAAGACGCTCGTAGCGGCCTGCCCCCTTTCGCAGGAGACGAAGGTTCCAACTGGGATAATATCCACAATGACGAAGCCACTTCCCCATGAACATGAAACGTCTATTTATATAGTAACCCTTCCTGGTCGATGTGGTTACGATACGCTCAATCTCCCGGGCAAGTCGCGGGGTGATTCTTTCGTCCGCGTCGAGAATCAGAATCCAGTCATTTTCCCATTGGATATTTTCCAGCGCCCAGTTCTTTTTCTTGGGGAATTGGCCGTTCCAGTCAAACTGCACGACTTTCGCCCCCAGTCTGCGGGCCTCTTCAATGGTGCCATCGGTGCTTCGTGAATCAACAATGACCACCTCATCGGCGAAGGACACGCTCTCAATGCAGGATCGGATGTTTGCGATCTCGTTGAGTGTGGGGATCAGGACGGACACCGGGGCCTTCCGCCTTCCCCCCCTGGCAGGTGACTTGTCAGTCATGAAGTTCCCTCTCACCGATGACTTTTGCAGGATTCCCGGCCACAATGGCCATTGATTTCACGTCGCTTGTGACGACCGCCCCCGCCCCAACGACGGATCCCTCACCCAGGGTGACTCCGGGAAGAATGAGCGCACGCGCCCCGACAAAGACATCCTGCATGATGTCTATATCCCCTGTCATGAGGGGAAGGCGGCGTGTGGTGAGATCATGGGTCCCTCCGCAGAGCATCACTTCCTGGGCCACGGTGCAGGCACGACCCAGCCGGACCCTGCCCAGGTTATAGACATTTACATCATGACCCAGGCACGCCCGGTGATCCATTTCCAGGTTCCATGGGATCTTGATGCGGGCACTGGAGGCGACAAAGACAGTCCCACGGATTTTCGCCCCAAACAGCTTCAGGAGCCACGCCCGCCACATGTAAAGTGGCTTGGGAGTCGGCCGAAACAGGAGCAGACGGACAACCTCCCACAACCCCATCAGCAGGCGATCACGCTTCGTCCAGGGGGATACAAACGCGGTCGATTGGCTCTTGGTATTCAGGCGCTTCTGTTTCATGGGTTCAATCCTGTCAGTTCCGAGAAATCCTCCAGATAGCGTTCCGCAGTCACGGAAAGACCAAACTCACGCCCACGCTCGGCGCACGCTCGTGAAGTGGCAACCATTTCGTCCGTGGACCTGGAAAGCAATCCTGCAATCGCATCGGCAAGTTTGACGGCAGGCTCAGAATCATGATGATCGAAGACTTCCCCATGCTTTCCGGGTTCGAAAAAATCCCTGAATACCATCAGGTTCGAAAGGACAACCGGCGTTCCACAGGCCATGGCCTCCAGGGGAGCCACTCCAAAGGTTTCCCCCTTTTCCGCCAACGAGGGATAACAAAAAATGGTCGCGGAGCGGAGGGCGTCCGCAAAGGCCTCCCTTTCAAAGATCGGCTCCTCCAACTGTAAGGAAAGGCCCTCGGCGCGCTTCAGAATTTCCCGTCTATATGGTTCTCCCCCACCGCCCTGGTCGATCCTCCAGGGCCCAATTGCCTTGACTGCCAGGTTATCGGCCAACCCTTTGTTGTGAAGAATCCGCAATGCGTCAACGAGGAGCAAAATCCCTTTTTCCGGATGGATGCGTCCCGCGTATAGAATGGTTTTGGGTGACGGGGATGATTCCTTTTCCCCGGTGGGGTGAAAGACATCATTGCGAATCGGATAGGAGATCACCCGTGTCAGTTGCCCAGCCTGGGGCGCCTCCCTGACGATGGCAGTCGCCACGGCCTGGGAAACTGCGAGCAGCCGGTGGGTACCCAGGCGACTATACATCTTTATCTGGCCCTTTGGCATGCGGGCAATATGGGCATGGATTTTCCCTGCCTTTCGGCACAACTTTGGAAGGAGCATGGGCAGGAAAAAGGTGTTCGTCACCGTGACATCAGCCTTTGGGATTCGTCTCATTACCCGGGCCGAATAAAGGAAGTCCAGGGGGAGATTTCGCATGGTACTCCCCGTTGATTCAAAACCACGAATGGGTATCAACTCAATATCCCGACTTGATGGAGTGACCTCCTTGTGCTCCTTGTATAACAAGCGAACCTCATGGTTGCGGCGTGCGAACTCACCGGCGAGGTCATGCCAAACACGTTCAACAGCTCCGCAGGGAGCGGGAGGAATGGAAAGAAACGGCCCGAGAACGATGTTGATCTTCATGGGGAAAGCAATCTTTCATAATGGGTCGCCCACCGTCCGGCGATTTCACCCCAGGAGTATCTTTTCGCGACGAAGTTCCGGCATCTTTCGGAGATGTCAGCGGGCCAGTTTCCGCGAATCGACTTTTCCTCAAGAACACGGCACCAATCAGGGGAGTCCAGGGGGAGGGCCAATCCGACTCCCTCCCGGGTGACTTCCTCCGCCAGGGCAACCTGATCAGAAAGCAATACAGGAGTACCACACGCCAATGCCTCGATTACTGAGACCCCAAAGTTTTCCTGTTGGCTGGGCAGGACAAAAAGAGAGGCGCCCTGCAGGATTTGAAGCTTCTCACGGCCACTGACATGACCGGGAAACTCGACACGTTCTTCAAGACCAAGGTCGGCAACCAGTTGTACCAATTTCGTCCTGTAAGTCGCCACCCCATCTCCGGCAATGATGAGCCGGGTATTGCTCCCTGGAAGTCGAGCAAACGACTCAATCAAGAACTCAGGCTTCTTTTTTTCATGAAGTCGACCGAGATAGACAATCGTTGGGGGTGATTCCAAAGGCTGGACCGGTCCCGAAAAATCACTCAACTCCAGACCATTGGGTTCCACCAAAATTTGGCGGACGGAAAGGAGGGACCCGATTCCCCGCGCCTCGACCATCGAAGTGGCGTGCAGCGCGGACGCATATCTCAGATTCCCTTGCAGGCGCAGAAGGAAATAGACCTTCTTCTTGATGGAACCCTGTGACAGGGACCACGGATCCAGCATCCCGCAAGGGCGCACCACGTAGGGAATGCGGAACCGCCGCGCCGCCTTCATTGCCCTGTATTGAAGGTCCTCCCAAACTCCATGTATATGAATGATCCCATGATCAGCAACCAATCGGGTGATTGTATCCTTCAGGTCTGCCGTTGTTTTCAGAACACCACGCAGGGGACCAATCAAATTCACGCGAATATTTGCTGCCTTGAACTCGGATAGATCGGGCTCCCCATGGTCGGATTCCCAGCCTGAAGCAATCGTGACTTCCAGACCCAACTTCGCCTGGGCCAATGCGAGTCCCCGAAGGGCCAGCGCCGGGCCGCCCGTTCGATCATCCATGCTCGCAATGACATGCAGTACCTTCAAGTTGTCATCTCCAGCAGAGGCTCAAGGATATTGTCCATGCGACTTTGAAACTGATCCAATCCATGGGTTCCAACCTTCGCGATGCCATTCATTCCATACTGGGTACGCAATTCATCCTTTGAAATTAAATCTTCCATGTTTTTTGCCAACACATCAACATCACCGGGTTCGGAGAGAAGTCCCGTCACTTCGTGGTCAACCACTTCCGGAACTGCGGCGGCTCTGAGGCCAAGAATCGGCAACCCAAGGGCCATTGCTTCCAGATAGACAATCCCAAAACCCTCCTTTGCGCTGGGAAGACAAAAGATCCCACTGGATTTGTATAGCCGGGAAAGCTCCTCATCGCTGACCCTGCCATGGAAGGTAACCCTTTCCGAAGCTCCCAGTTCCCCTGCAACCTTCTCCAGCCTTTCCCTGTCGTCACCATCACCGACAACATGACAGACCCAATCCTGACAACCAGCGGGCAATCGTGCAAAAGCCCGCAACGCCAACTCCACACCCTTGTCCCTGTCTCCCCGGTTCATCCGGGAAACGATCAGGATTCCGCGGTCCCGTTGCCCGGGATGATCAATGATTGGGAACCCGGGGTCCAACGCAGGATGCAGAACATGAATTCTTCCCTCCTCAACGCCCTGAAGTGAAGAAACCTTCCCGGCAGTATATTGACTCGATGCTGTCAATACATCGGCGGTCATCAGTGCACGACGACGAAGAAAGGGAAGTCGTTCCCAGACTTCGATACCATGGGCGTGGACAGCACTTTTGTATTTTGGCGTTCCAGCCCCCGGCAACATCAAAAGCGGGGACAGAAAAGGATGGGCAATCCAAACAAGCTTTGCGTGGCGGGTCAACTTGTGAAAATCCAGGGCGTAACGAATTCGGGAGCCTCCATAACCTGTATAGCGCAAGGCATGGTCGTTGACCTGCAGTCGAGACCCACCGGATTCTCCGGCAAGGGAAAGTGCCGCCATTTCCATTCCGTATCGTCTGGC
>JAFIGB010000429.1 GCA_020831705.1 Candidatus Sumerlaeia bacterium
AAAGCCTGGCCCAGGGCGCCTGACAGGCGGTACCGCTGAATCAGGCCCCACCCTTGCATAAGCCACCACCATGAAGTGGCACTCCCTGATAATTGCAGCTTTCTGCGCCGTTCTTCTCCTCACCAATTCCCTGGTGGGACAAGGGATTCAATGGGACGAGGAGATCCTTGTCCGGGAGCGGGAACAACGGGAGGAACGGTTTCGTCATTCAGGACGGGAAATCGGCCCGGCATTTCGTGTCGTGGGGCTGGAGGATCGCCCCCGCATGGAAAAGACGCTGCTGATCCTTGCAACCCAGGCCCGGTTGTCGGTCATCGAGCGCGCCGACATGGATTGGGAAGGGACCGCCCTTCTGGTGTGGAGTTCCGAGCAGGAATTCATGGAGCACACGGGATTCCGGCCGGAACATATTTTTGCAGCGGCATCCCCCCAACGCATGACGATCTGGATCAACGAGGCCGCCTGGTCCCGCTCCTCCCCCGGCGACCGCCAGAAAACCCTCGCCCATGAAATCGGACACCTCCTCCTTGGGAGCTTTCCCGGTGGTCAGGAACTCCCCCTTTGGGCCAATGAGGGCATCGTCATGCACCTGGCGGATCAATGGACCTTCGATGACCACGCCAAGCTCCTTTGGGCGCATCTCTTTGGCAGGCTGCCCCCCCTTTCGGAACTGGAGGAAACCTTTCCCCGGGAATCCGCGGCCCAATCCCTTGCCTATCGAATGAGTTACGCCGCCGTGGCAACCGTGGCCAATGCCCAGGGGGATGAACCGGGGAGCGTGAGGAGATTGATGATGCGCCTAAGTCATCCGACACGGGGGGTTGCTTTCGCCGAGGAATTGAGGGATCCTTTTGTGCGCGAGGGTTGGCAGATTGCCACCTCCCGTTCTCTTGGGTCCAGGTTTTCAACAGGAGTCGCCCTCTTGACAGGTTCCACCGTTCTGTTCATTTTTGCCGCCATCCTCGTCCTTATCGGGTTTTGGGTGAAAAAAAGTCGCGCTGCCAATCGATTTCAGGACGAGGAGGATGAGGAGGCGTGGTCTGAAAGTCTCACCCAGCAGGATGTGGAGGACATTTACGGGGAACCCGAGGAACGCTGGAAGAGCGAAGATTGACCCCCGCACCGGCGCCACTTGGAAAGCCTCTTTACAATGGTAATGGTGCGGGTGAAGCAACCTCCCCTCGAAACGTGTAGCCGGATGCACCTGGGAAATCAGGGCGCCATCATTGAGGGCTTCAGGGAGCCTTTTGAGAGCGTGTCAGGCCCAGAATCAACATCAACCCAAGGCCCACAAGTCCAATATTACGAGACTCTTGCACGAGAATCTCTCCTGCCCTGAATCTGTAAAATTTCATTCATCCAAGCCCTCTGTATTTATGGTATGGCGGTTGCAATATCGTATCCCCGTTATGCATGCCCCAATGCATGACACTCTTCATTCCCCAACCCTTCTTGGCCCCACACCACGAAGGCAGACCGCGCAGAAACCCCTTCTGCGCGGTTTTGCTTGTCAGGCGCATCCTGCGACTCCTCTTTGCGCACAATCCTTGCGTTCTCTAGATCATGGAAAATCCCAGCGTAAGGACAATATCATGACCGACCTGAATAGAAGAGACTTCCTCGCAGCAACTTCCCTTGGATTTGTCGGGGGGGCGGCCGCCCTCGGCGGGCTCACCCAATCAGCGCAGGCGGGATCTCATGGTGGCAGTGACACCCATCATGCGGCGTTGGCTGCCCTGTTTCCCGGATCTGTTAACAGCGACGGCGAATATACCCTGCCCGAACTTCCCTACTCCTATGACGCTGTGAGCGATGTCATTGATGAGCAAACAATGATGCTGCACCATTCCCGTCATCATCAGGGCTACGTCAACGGGCTCATTGCCGCAGAAAGCGCCCTTGCCGATGCCCGCGAGTCGGGGAATTTCTCCCTCGCAGACTACCATACGGGCAAGACGGCCTTCCATGGCGCGGGACACTTCCTCCACTGTGTCTTTTGGGACTGCATCGGCCCCGATGAGGGGAGCGGTGATGGCATGGGTGGCGAACCGGACGGGAAGCTGGCGGAGATGATCGAGCGGGATTTCGGCTCCTTCAAGAAGATGCTCGACCAGTTTGCTGCCGTGTCGCGAACGGTGGAAGGCTCCGGCTGGGGCATCGTGGCCTACTCCCTCGCCGCCGGGAAACTTGTCATCCACCAGGCCCAAAATCATGAATTGAACGCCCCCTGGGCAACAGTTCCCCTTTTCTGCAATGATGTCTGGGAGCACGCCTATTACCTGAAGTACCAGAACAATCGCGCCGCCTACGTGGAGGCCTTCCCGAAGATCCTCAACTGGAAGCGCATTGCAAAGCGCTTTGAGATGTTGGCCGGATAAATTGAAGGAATGCCGTGGCAACAATCACGGCATGGCAATCAGTCGCACCGCCATCCAGCCGATGGTGGTGCGACTTTTTTCGGCACCCCTCCGAATTTCCACAAGACTGCCCGACATGTTCCCCATTGCCTTGGTGATGGCATGACGGCTTGCATTTGCACGCAGGAAAGGATTGGAGCCCCCGGCAAACGATGACCCATTACCTACCGAGCTCAACAGATGATGATCTTCTTCCCGTCGTGGACGAGAAGGACCAACTCGTGGGAGAGGCGCCGCGCCGGCGCGTCCACATGGAAAAATTACGCCACCGCGCCGTCCATGTCGTGGTGGAGGATGGCCATGGGAAGGTACTCCTTCAGCTTCGCAGCAGGGGGAAGGATAGCTTTCCACTTTGGTGGGACATCAGCGTGGGTGGCCATGTTGATTCGGGGGAGGATTACTTGACGGCTGCCAGGCGGGAGATCGGGGAGGAGCTTGGAATAAGTGGCGAATTGCGGGAAGTTGCGCGCCGCGATGCGGCACCCGACAGTGGGTGGGAATTTGTGCGTATCTATACATGCCAATCCACGGGCCCATTTGCTCCCCCGCCCGATGAAATTGAGGACACACGCTGGGTGGATGCCGCCGAGTTGATGGCAAACGGGCACTCCAGCCCCGAGCCGGAAAGCTGGCGGATCACACCGTCCGGCCTGATCAGCCTGCGCCTTTGGGCGGAGGCCACGGGGGTACGCGGAACCAAGTGACGCCTCCATTGACAATTGGACAGGTGGTGGCGAAAAGCGCCGATTGGTTGCGATCCAAGGGGGTCGAGGATTCACCCCGCCTGGATGCGGAGTTGCTCCTTGCGCGCATTCTGAACTGCGACCGTCTCCGTCTATACATGGACTGGCAGAAGCCCCTCACCGAGCTGGAGCTGTCGGCCTACAGGGAGTATATACGCCGCCGCGGCCAGGACCGGGAGCCGGTCTGCCACATTCTCGGCGAGCGCCACTTTTACGGCCGGGTCTATGAGGTCACCGCCGAAACCCTCTCGCCCCGCCCGGAAACGGAGGGCCTGATCGAGCGCGCCCTGAACCTGCTGGAAATCGATCCGCTCCTTTCCAACGAACGCCATGGAATCTTTGAAGTGGGTACGGGAACGGGCATCATCATCATCACGCTGGCTGCCGAAAGCGATGGGCATCATTACATGGCCAGCGACATCGTCCCCGGCGCTCTGGCCGTGGCGAAACGAAACGCCCACAAGCACAAGATGGATGGACGGATTGAGTTCCGACTCGGCAGTCTCTTTGCGGAATACGAGGGCTCCCTCGGAATGGTGGTCAGCAACCCGCCGTACATTGCCGAGGAAAAGCTGGATGAGCTCCCGCCGGAGGTGAAGAACTTCGACCCCGTGGAGGCATTGAGTGGCGGCCCGGGCGGTTTTGAGATCATCCGCCCCATCATGGAGGGAGCGTCAACCCGGCTTGTTCATGGTGGCTGGCTGTTGCTGGAAATCGGGGAGGACCAGGGAAAGGGTTGCCGGGATTTTCTCAAGAAAATGGATTGCTGGACGGACGTACGCGTGGAAAAGGACCTGGCCGGGCATGATCGGTATGTCCTGGCGAGACGCAGTTAAACCCCACGAACAGTATATATCGAGTTGTCTAGACAATACGCTTGAACTGGCGGTCGAGCTCATCCTTGGTCAGGCGGACGATTGTCGGCCTTCCATGGGGGCAGGTGAAGCTGAGACGCTCGGCCTTGACCTCCGCCATGAGGGTGCGAAGGCGCTCCATGGAAAGGCTGTCCCCCGCCCTGATGGCGCTGTGACAGGCCGTCCGGATCAGAAGGCGATCACGCAAATCCTCCAGCGCATTTATCCGTCGGGCCTCCTCGAAGTCGTCTATCATTTCGATGACCATGGGGACGGGATCGAAATCGCCCAGGTCTGCGGGCAGGGATTGAATGGCCCATGTTCTCGGGCCGAATTCGCTGACTTCCATTGCCACCTTTTCGAAGGTTTCCACCAGGTGGGGCATGATGGCGTGTTGTTGCGGGGAAAGCTCGATGGTGATGGGGATCAGGAGTGACTGGCTTTCCAGGTCGCGCTGGCGGCGCTTGAGGGCCAGATAGACAAGGCGTTCGTGGACGGCATGCTGGTCCACGATGAGAAGGTCCTGACCAAAGCGAACCATTATATATGTATAGGCGATCTGGCCAAGGGGTTCGGGGTCATATCCCCGCGCCCAGAAGTCATTGTTCGGTTTTTCCCCGGGGCCTGCGTAGACGGCTTGGCCGTCCTTCCTGCGGATCCTGAGGAGACGGTCGTGGTGGTCCTTTTCCCCGGGTGAGGAGGGTTCCTGGGCGGGGGGAATGTTCCTGTACTTGTCCGCCTCGGTAATCCAGTCTGTCTGCTGCTCCCTGCCGCCCTTGCGTTCAAAGGCCCTGCGCACAAGTTCATCGGGCGACGTGAAAAATCCAGGAGGCCGTGTGTCAGCGTGTGGTGCCTGGGGCTTCCCGGTTTCGGTGGCCTTGTCATCCCCGGGGGCCGCTTCCCGGGGGATGTCCTCCCCGCGGGGAAGGGTGATGTCATCAACATGGGCACTGGTGCCCTCCAGGGCTGCCTTGGCGGCGTGATAGACGGCACCCGCCACGGCGCGTTCATTCTGGAAACGCACCTCCTCCTTGGTCGGATGTACGTTGAAGTCCACTTCCCTTGGATTGATGTCTATCATCACGCAACAGATGGGAAAGCGTTGGACCATAACGAAGCCGCGGCAGGCCTGTTCGAGGGAACCCTGGATGGCCTTGCTGCTGAAGGGGCGCCCGTTGACGAAGTAATACTGGGCGCGGCGGTCGGATCTTGTGTCCTGGGGGTGGGCCAGCAATCCCCCGATGGATATACCATGGCGCTCCATACCAAGAACGAGGGGGTCTTTCTTGACCTGCGATCCCATGAGCCCCCGGAAGCGGTCGGTCAGGGACTGACCGGCAGGGAGGTCCAGTATATCACGCCCATCCCGCTCCACGCGAAACCCAATCGTGGGTTGGGCCATGGCCTGGCGGGTAATCATCAGCATGATGCTGTTCATTTCGCTGACAACGGAACCAAGAAATTTCAATCGCGCGGGGGTGTTGTAGAAAAGGTCCCGGACGATGATCCGGGTTCCCGGGGGGCATCCCACTCCTTCTATACGCTGGATCCGGCCACCCTCCACCACGACACGGGTTCCTGATATATCAGCGGGAGGGCGTGTCTGTATTTCAAGACGGGAAACCGATGCGATGGAGGGAAGGGCCTCGCCACGAAACCCGCGGGTCTGGAGCTCGAAAAGGTCCTCCACGGAATTGATCTTCGACGTGGCGTGGCGCTGGAGCGATAACTCGGCATCCTCCCGGGTCATTCCACAACCGTCGTCCCTGATTTCCAGGTCGCGCGCCTCATTTGCCACAATGATCTCGATGCGTGTTGCGCCTGCGTCGATGGAGTTTTCCACCAGTTCCTTGACCACATTGGCCATGCGCACCACGACCTCCCCTGCTGCGATCTGGTTGATCAGGGTCTGGGGAAGGACTTTGATGGGCATGTTATACTGGCTTCCGATTTAGTGGCTGAGTTCCTCGATGCGGCTGTTCAACTCGTGGTTGCGCAGGGCATCGACAAGGGAACCAAGCTGCCCGGCAATGACATTCTCAAGATCGTAAAGAGTCAGATTAATACGATGGTCGGTGATGCGATTCTGGGGGAAGTTGTAGGTGCGGATGCGCTGGCTGCGGTCGCCGGATCCCACCATACCCTTGCGCAGGTCGCTCCGTGCCCTGTTTTCCTCCTCCATTTTTCGTTCGAGGAGACGGGTGCGGAGGACCTTCATCGCCTTCGCCTTGTTCTTGATCTGGCTTCGCTCGTCCTGGCAGGTGACAATCATGTTGGTGGGAAGGTGTAGAAGCCGGACAGCGGAATAGGTGGTGTTGACGCCCTGGCCACCGGGTCCGGAGGCACACATGGTGTCTATACGAATGTCAGATTCCTTGATTTCGACGTCGGTTTCCCCGGCTTCGGGGAGGACGGCCACGGTGGCGGCGCTGGTGTGGATGCGCCCCTGGGTTTCCGTTGCGGGAATCCGCTGGACACGGTGGGTGCCACTTTCGTGCTTCAGGAGGGAGTAGGCATCGGCCCCGACGACGGAGATGATGACCTCGCGAAAGCCGCCCATGTCGCTCTCGGTTTGACTGAGAAGCTCCGTCTTCCAGCCCTTCTCCTCGGCAAAGCGTGTATACATGCGAAGAAGGTCGGCGGCGAAGAGGGCGGCTTCCTCGCCTCCGGTCCCCGCCCGAATTTCAAGGAGCAGGTTCCTGCCGTCAAGGGGGTCCGGCGGGAGGAGCATGACCTGGAATTCCCGGGTAAGTTCCTCAATGCGTGGTGTGTACTCCTCGATTTCCGCCTCGGCGAGTTCCCGCATTCCGGGATCCTTCTCGGTGCGAAGCATCTCCCGGGCCTCGCTCAGGGCGTCCTCGGCCTCGACCAGACGGCGGGCCACGGTGATGGACTCCACAAGCCTGCTGTGCTCGCGCCCGAGTTCCGCCGTCCGCCGCGAGTCACGCTGTATATCCGGGGAACCGAGTTGGTTCTCCAGCTCACCGAGGTGGGCCTCCATGCTTGCAAGCTGTCTGCGGGCGTTCAGGTCGGCTCCGGTCGGCATCCGTGGGTGTATTACTCCGTGAGCCCGTCAAGTTCGATTGTCGGGATGGCTTCTTCCTCCCCGTCGATCTCCTCGCCGGCGGCCTCCTGGGAGGCAAGGTACTCCCTCATTTGCGCTACGTAGGAAATGCCACGTTCGGCCATTTCCTCAACGGGTGTGTTGGCGTTTTCCTGCCTGATCTGGCGGAAGAGATCTTCAGCCTTGTCCAGCTCATTGGCATTGATATACATCTGGCCGATGGCGAACTGGGCATCAAGGGCGGTGCGTGTGGCAGGTTGGTCGGCCATGATCCGTCGGTATGCGGCCTCGGCCCCCTCAAAATCCTCGGCAACGGCCAGCAATTGGGCGAGGTCGTTGAGGTGCTCCGCACGGCGGTTGAGGTTGAGCTCCTCCTCGATTTTTTCGTCCATGAGGGCCTTGCCCTCCTCGAGGTAACGCTCCTTCGCCTCGGTATTGCCGGCGAGCTTGCTGTTGATTGCCATGGTGAGGATCAGCATGGGCTTGACGGGATCTTCGGGGAAGCTCTCCAGGTAATGGGTATAGACAGCGGAGCTTTCGTCGAAGCGCCCCTCCTCGCGGTAGTGGCGGGCCAGAAGCTCCCGTGTCTGGCCGCGCATGGACCTGTCCTCATGTTCGACCATCGTCGCCATCAGGAATTCAACACCTTCGTCAACCTTGTCCTCCTGCTCGGAGAGGAGCTGGAGCATGGCGCGCTGAATCTTCATTTGGGTCTGGAACGGGGGATCGTCGGAGAGCTCCTCGATGACAGTGTCTATCATGGCGAAGGCAGCATCAAAGTTTTCCTCCTCCAGCTTGGAGACAATGAGCTGGGAGAAGGCTTCAAGGCCACGCTGGTCGCGGACCCCGAGCATGTCATAAAGCTGCTGGTAAAGGTCGCGGGCGGCCTCCAGATTTTCCTCACGGCCAAGTTGCGTGTAGATCATCGCCAGCCCAAAGCGGGCATCAATGGCGGCGTCCTCTTCGGGATGCTCGCGAATGAGATCACGAAGCTTGAGGATGGCGAGGGGTGTCTGGCGCTCCTGAAGGAGTTTCTGTGCTTCCTCCAGCTTGTCTTCGGGTGTCTTTTGGCCGCATCCGGAAACCAGAAAAGCGACGAGGAGGATGGACCCCATGGCGAGGGGGCGAAGTCGGGTAATTAGAGGGAAAATGGACATCAAATCGGGGGGCTCCGGAGAATTGCGGGCTGGCAGCAAGCCATCCTCCCGCCGACCAGCCCCGGCGGGAGGCAGTTACTTGCGCCAATGATGGCGGGGCGTGCAAGGTGAACTTGGTTGGGTGGAGCCGCCTTATTGACCCCCTCCAAGCGAGGAGAGGGACTCCATTGCGGTGAAAACCTGCTCCGAATCAATATCGTAGCGGTACTCGGCAATGGTGCCGCCACGGGGATCCAGAAAAACGATGTGGGGAACCCGGTAAACCCCGAAACGGTAGGCAAGCAGCCGATCCTGGTCCACGTTCTCAAAGACGCAAATGGCCCGGTCGACCCTGCTGTTGAAACCGTTGGTGAGCAGGATTTTCTCCTCGACCTCCTTGCAACGGGGAATTTGCTCGCTCCGGAAGTAAATAATCATGGGGCGGTTTTCATTGCGGGCCTTTTCCATGGCATCGGTATAGGACCGGTGCCAGGTCGGAGCCGGGGCCGATTCGGTGATCGTGGCGCCGGACCCCGTCGAGGCCCGGGCCTGCGCGGCCTCCAGTTGGGCGTCCATCCGCTTGATGACCGCATCCACGTCGCGACGCATGACATGGACTTTCCGCCCCTCAAGATCGGAAATGAAGAGCGTGCTGCCATCGAAGGAGAGAATGGAGTCGGAAAGCTGGGCATCGGACTGGGCGGTGGGCACGTTGTAGGTCTCCACGCGGCCGCTTCCATGCACCTCAAGGAGGTTGTTCCCAGGGCTGTGTGTGAAGAGGACGGTGCGCTTGATGGGATCGACGGAAACACCTTCACCGGCCCGTGGCTGGCGTTCGAAGGGGGTCAATTGTCGGAAGGTGTAACTGTTCGGCCGCCAGGGCATTCCCCCACCCCAGGTCACAAGGCCACCCTGTGAGACGCCAAAGACCCGCAGGGACTTCGGATCGACGGCAATATCACGGACATACACCGGCGAGGTCGCCGCCCTTCCCGGCATCAGGCGGTTGATCATCATGCCGGTGTTTGCATCACACACCATGATCTCGCCCCATTCCACCGCGATCAGGAGATAATCCCCAATGATGTCGATGCCCTGCAGGCGACGATTGACGCGGAGGAATCCGCCGGAGGCGAAGCTTCTGTCCAGGGAACCATCTGACAGGAAGCGGCAGACGAAGCTCGTCTCACCACTGCCAGTATCAGCGGAAACATAATAGGCGCCGGAGCTGTCTGAGGCGATGCCGCCGTAACCCCGAAGGGGCTCGAAGGACATGCGTGACAACTCGACGACTTCGGGGTTATTACTCATCGGGTTGCGAATCAACAGGGCGGGAAGGTTGCGCGTCCGCCCCCCTGCCGGCTCGGAGTTGAAGGTTGCGGCCAGAAGGTTGCCATCCGGTGTGGCGGCTAGAAAACTATATGGATGGGGAGGGATGTTGAGTGTCCCTGCTGAGGACCAATCGCCCCTCAATTCTGAGGGAATCCCAACAAGAACCCCACAAAGAATGACAACCGATTGCAGTAACCTGGACATGGATTTGAGCATCCACTTCCTCCGTTTCCTATTGGGTTTGTCTATCATTGGATCCCGGAGCGGCGTTGGCCCGGGTTTATTTCGTGGGCAAATTAAACGGCGTGAAACTGTTGCACGTCAACACGGATCGAATGAAAATCACAATATGGTTCAACCCGGACATGTCACATCCGGCCACCTTTTAGTGGTGTGACCAAAAGGAGTAAGGGTTGTCTGTATATCTATATCAGTGAAAGCTTCAGCCGGGCCGGAACTTTTCGACTACGGCATGGGGGAACATCCGCTTGTAATTCAGGGTATTGATCATTCGGCTCGCATTGGAGGCCAATCTTGGGTGAAGGGCGGAAAGGGCAAGAAGCGCCGCCATTTTGTCCTCCACATTGAGGGAAAGCATGAGCAGGTCATCGGGC
>JAFIGB010000430.1 GCA_020831705.1 Candidatus Sumerlaeia bacterium
AACACGACCGGGAGGGCCGGACGGTGCATTGAAGGTACCCACATGCATCTCGTAGATGACCAATTCATTCATCCCCGGCATCTGGTAATCCGTTGGCTCCCAATCGAAATCCAAATCGGCGATGATCCCATTCCCGACCGAATTGGTTACCTGCTTGGCGTATGGATCCACGCGCCAATGATCGTTGCCGCCATGGCGGATAACATACTTGTATTCGTGATTCACCCGGGCGTTGGGTACATTCACCGACCAGTACCCGCCCGACTCCGAGGCCATGCGGTTTTGGGTCGCGCTCCAGTTGTTGAACTGGCCGGCAACAGAAACGGAGGTGGCATTCGGTGCCCAGACACGGAAGGCCACACCGTCATCGTGGACGATGGCACCCATTCCTGACTGGGTCGCGGGTTGTTGGGCGAAGACCAGGCTTGTGCAAAAAGCTAAAATTATTGCGCAGTAATAATGGGGGAACAGTGCTTTGGAGCGGGTTGTTGGGGGCATTCAGGATTCCTTCCTCCCAAGGTGTTCCCCAATTTTGTACGGTTGAATGACGCTGCTGGCAAGCAGATGCGCAACATTTTCGAGTCTTTTCCCCGGGCCGTGCAAATTTTGCGCGATTAATTGTCGTACTGCTTGTTCTCGAAGCGCGTCCAGTTGGGGAAGAAGAGGAGTTTCGCCGTGCCAATGGGGCCATTACGGTGCTTGCCGACGATGATTTCCGTTTCAATGGCCAGATTCTCCCTCGAAAGGTTCCCCGATTCATCCTTTTGTGTTTCGACACGTTCCCGGTGGACGAACATGACCACATCGGCATCCTGCTCAATGGCGCCCGACTCACGAAGGTCGGAAAGCATCGGCTTGGCGCTCTTGTCCTTGCCCGAGCGTTGCTCAATGTTACGGGACAACTGGCTCAGGGCCATGACAGGTACCTGAAGCTCACGGGCCAGTGCCTTCAGGCCACGGGAAATTTCCGACACTTCCTCCTGGCGGCTTCGATTCGCGCTCCTGTCGGAACCCGTCATCAACTGAAGGTAATCGACCACGATGAAACCCAGGTTGGGTTGCAGCGCCTTCAGACGCCGCGCCCGGGAACGAAGCTGCATGATCGACAAACTCGGCGTGTCATCGATGAAGATGGGGCAATCGGCCAGTTCGGCGGCACAGGTGCGAATGTGCTTAAACTCATCCTCCTTGATGAAGCCGCGGGAGACATCCTGGTTGTTTTGGCGGGAATAACTGCAAAGGAGGCGCTGGTTGAGGGACTGGGCACTCATTTCCAGGCTGAAAATCGCCGCGGGGATGCCCGTGTACAGCGCGACATTCATGATCAGGTTCAGGGCGAAGGTCGTCTTTCCGATGGAGGGACGAGCGGCCAGAATCAAAAGATCCGCCTTATGAAGCCCATTGAGAAGCTTGTCGAGATCAATGAATCCGGTTGGTACACCACTGACTTCCCCGGTTTGGCCACGGAGGTTGCCGATCTCCTCGATGGTCTGGGGCATGATCTCCGCCACGCTGACGAATTCGCCGCCCTCGGTTTGCTGGCTGATGTCGAAGATGAGTTTTTCCGCCGCGCTGACCTGATCGCTGGCATCGCGGGTTTCGCCCGAGGAATCACGAAGGATTTTCTCCGCCGCTGCCATGAGCCGGCGCAGCGTTGACTTGTCCTTGATCTGGTGGGCCAACTCCGGGGCGTGTCCGGTCGAGACAATGAACTGCTCCAGGCTTGCGATGGCGACGTAGCCCCCGGAAGCCTCCAGTTTCCCCTGCCGTCTCAGATGATCCACCAGCAGAACCAGCTCAACGGGCTTGCCCGATTCGTAAATATCCAGAATCGCCCGGTAAATCAACTGGTGGGAGGGATTGTAAAAATCCTCGGGGTGGAGGCGGTCCATCACCTCATTGATAATATCATTATCCAGAAGCATCGCCCCGAGGACGCCGCGTTCCTCGTCCTCATTGTAGGGAAGGCGCAGGCTGGAGAGGGAGCTGAGGTCCTTGGGAGCTCCCTGATTCTTCTCTGATTTTTTTGGGGCTTTTGTTTCTGACATGATCTGGGAGCGGGAGCGTAACACCTGAATGGATAAATTTTGAAGGCGAACCAGCAACAGTGCCGGGCCGATGGTCATACCATGAATAGCGCCGTGGTCAACACACCTTGCCCTTTTCCCCAGTTTATCCACAGGAGTTTTTCACAGGCTGGGGATAACTCGATAACAACCAGCCGCCCCACCCCCCATCCCAATGATTCCAGTTGCGCCTTCCGCCCAACCGCATTGGCGTGTCTCCATGAGATGGAAGACCGCCCCCTTCAAAGTCCTGCGACCGATTATTGCAACCCTCTCCATCCTGGGGATTGGGGTCTGGCTACTTGGTCGTTATGGGGAACTGGAGAAGGCCGACGAGTGGGCAGCGGCTTACCAGTCACAAGATTCGGTGCGTATCGGGCAGGCCACCCCTCCCGGTGATCGTGCCTTCGTTCAGCGGGCCGTCCATCGATCCGAGGAACTCTTTCCACCCGATCGTGACGGAGCCAGCGAGGATCTTTCCTCAGCCCTGAAGTTGGCGCCATTCCGGTCCCATACATGGTTTCACCAGGCCCGCAATGAACTGTTTGCAGGCAGGAGGGAACATGCCCGGGCTGCCATGGCAAGGGCTGACGAATTGGACCCCTGGTATCCGGGTCAGCGACTTCGCGCCATCCAGTTCTGGTATCTTTTGGGCGAGCGGGACCGCGCCGTGACACTCGCAAGGACGATGGCTGAAATGGGGCCACGGCTGCGAAGGGATGCCGCCCGGGAATTGGTCGCCATGGGCCTCAGTCCACGGGAAACCTGGCAACTCGTTGTTGATGAACGTGTCCCCGCGGAGGAAGCCGGCAAGCTGCTGCTTGCCATGGATCTTCCGGACCCCGGGGGAATTCGCGAGCTTCTCACCATTCTGGACCGCGGTTACCTGGAGGATCATGTCTATCGTGATGACCTCTTTCGCCGGGCCACTGATCCCTTTCTCGCCGATGTATTGCTGGATGTATGGGAGCATGGCCATGGACCCCTTGAGGGGATTTCGTCCCTTCCCTTTGAAAACCCCCGACTGTCAATGCCCCCCTTTCGCGTTGGGCTTCCCGTTGGCTGGCAGCCACCAGCGCGTCGCGATGTCTATACAGTCAGTTGGATCGCCCCTGATCTGGTTGTTGAAAGGGAGGTCGGGGGCCTCCTCCGCATGGAACTTCCCCAGGGGTCGTCAAGTGCCACATGGCGATTTTATCGGACGTTCACCCCGGGCGTTCAGCCACCCACCGCCGCAATCTCGGTCCGGGTTCGATCAACAGGGACCGTTCCCTCCCAGGGTTGGCTGACCATCCGGACTGCCACGGGAACAGTTCGGTCCCCGTCCCTGCAACTGGCCGGTGAATGGAAGACCCTCCGTGCTTCACTCCCTGAGGATGCTGCGGGCTTTCTCGACCTGGTACTGGATATACGTCCCCTCGAGGCGCCCTCCCAATCGTCCCTTGTCGTGGATCTCGGTGATCTTTCGGTGGAGTCCGTACCATGAGTCGCGACACCGCGCCCACCTGGAGAAGAATCGGCGACACGGTGGTGCTGTTTATTCTGGCAGGTGTCCTTTTCCTCTCGTGGTTCAGCCATGGACTTGTCGAGCAGGGCATTCCCCGGTTGTTAAGCTGGCTGGGTGTCTCCCTTGTGGGAATCTGGGGGATCATCGGTTGGGCGGCAGGGGAGTGGGATCGCAGGGAACTCCTCCCGGCCAAGATTCTTGTGGGTCTGCTTCTTTTGGCGACGGGATGGGGTTACCTGCAGACAATTCCGCTGCCATCAGCATTTGTGGCGGGGTTGTCCGGACCATGGAGGGACCACCTGAACGCCATGGTTGCAAGCGGTCTCACACCTCCTGAATCCATCCCCCTTGCCACCGCCCCCGAACGCGCCCTGGCGGCGAGCCACCAGCTACTTGCAGCAACACTTTGCCTGATTGGTGTTGCGATGCTCGCCACGCGACGCCGATCCGCCGCCTGCTTGATTGGTCTCGTTGCAGTCTACGGCATTCTTGAGGGGCTTACCGGTCTGTTGCACTGGGTGACCGTGGAGGGAGCACGGGCCCATGGGGCGATATACAACCCCAATCATTGGGCGGCCATCGTGGCGTCCTGCTCCATCGTTGCTCTTGTCGGTCTATACGCATGGTCGGCATCAAAGGGGGAGGATGGGCTCCTGAGTGGGCGTTCCCCACTCATCCTGCTGCTGCTCCCCATCGGCGCGGCCATGGTGGCCTGGTTGGCGGCGCTTTCCCGGGGATCGGCGATGTCCCTGGTTGTTGTGATCATTCCATGGGTTGCGCTGGAATGGGCAGGACGTCGCGATCGTGAATCCGGAAAGTCCCTGTTGCCAACAGGCCTGGCGTTCCTCGCATTGGCATTCCTGGTTGCCATTGCCGGTGCGGTCTCACTGGATAGACTTCTACTCAGGTTTCTTGACGTGGATCTTCTGACAGCCAATTCCAGAATCCTCCTCTGGATGGCCACGATATCCGGTTGGAGTGAGGCACCCCTTGTTGGGCTTGGGTATGGTGGTGCCGAGTTTGCCATTAATCGCCATGCGGGCTTTCCCCTCGTCAGTCTTCCCGGATGGACACATAACGATCCCCTTCAATGGATCTGCGAGTGGGGAATCCTTGGGACTGTTTTGATCGGTTTACTGGCCGTATGGTTTTCCGTCGCCGCGATCAGGATCCGTCGGGAACGCCAGCGGTACCTCCCCTTTGATTCCGGCCTGATGAACCGTGCGTGTTGGGCGGCGCTGGCAGTCCTGCTGGTCCATTCCTTCTTCGACTTTCACCTTCGCATTCCCGTTGTGGGGTATGTGGCGTTGATCCTGTTGGCCCTGGGGTTGCAATCGGGGAGCTATTTCCGCCGGCCGTGGTAGGGCGCGGCGGCATGCTTCACTCGATAACCCATTGAACGCCCTTGTCTGGGTTCGCCGGAATACTTGCGATGCCGCCTTCAGGGTCATTGGCCGTCACTGTCCAGGCGATTTGTTGCATTTGGAGGATGGCTTCGGGATCTGGCGCGCTCCACGATTGGCCCTGCCAGTTGGGGGTGTCCCAATAATTGCCCCCCCATCGGTTGGTGATCTCATGGGGAAGTCCCACCGGTGACAGGCGATATAGGGTTGCAAAGTGGACGCACGCCACGAAGTACTTGCCGTAGGGATTGAGGTGGATATCGTCCTCGAAAAGATCTGTATAGCTCTCAAAGCCGGGAACTTCGCCATTGTCGATGGCCTCCACGAGACTCGCCAGTGCGGTTCCGGCAGGAGCCATGGTAGCCCGGGGGGACTGGGGATTATCCTCCCGTACATGGTCGACAATGGAGACCCACATCGGCCTGTCGGCAAGAAGACGCTTCGCCCAGGGAAGGTTCCTCGTGGGGCTTACCGTGTCATAGGAGCAACCCTCCTCCGTGCCGGTGTGAATGCAATGCCACGATTCGTAATACACGACCTGGGTGTGGGGGTTCGCATCCCAGGCAAACTGGGCGAATCTGTTTGTATAGTCCATGGATTCCGCAACGAGTTCCGGACCACCGCGCGGAACGCTGTCGGTCAGGACAAGTGTGTCGTATTCCCCCGTGGGGAGATGGACGTGAAAAAGCCCCTGGTAGGTTGGCTCAACAATCTCGGTGTCGCGGTCCTGTTCGTCCCATTGCCAGCGCAATGGAGCACCCGGGATGTTCTGCTCGCGAAAGGTGAAGGCACCCGCGTCGGGATGGGCCGCTGCAAGCGCCATGACCATGTCGGGAATATCGGAAATCAGGCTGTGACCAATATAGAAGGCATTGATTTCCCGGGGTTCGGTCTGTGCCGTTGAGAGGGAAGTCAGACAAAGAAAAAGGGCGCTGGCGCCCAGGACTGGTATGAGCTTCACAAGAACTTACTCCGGTCGTGTGGTGTTTCCATCCTGAAGGTTCCGCAAAATTTCAAGCGCCTGTTGGGGGTCGAGTCCGACAATATTCTCCCCTGACTGGGAGATTTTCCATTGGTCACCATGCTTGACAAAATGAATGGAACGCGCCCAGGTGCCATGGATATTCCCTTCACGATCCGTCTCCACAATTCGAGTCAGGGCCTGCTCCTGATCGGGAATGACCACCTCGCCCGTGGCACGATTACCATCAATTCTGAGGGATGAAAGCCGGGTCTCTTCCGGGATGCCATCGAGCATGCCACTGGCCAATCGCAGGCTGTCAGCAAGATTGCCCCCCATGATTTCCTCCGAACCAGGTTCGTAATAGGAAGCTGCCTCGTCGAACCGCCCCCCACGCAGGGCATCATAATAGGTGTCGAAAAGCTCCTCGATTGCTTCCCGATCATCCAGGATTTTCCCGTCATTCCCCGGATACAGGAGAAGGAAGATCACCACGCAAACGGCACCAAGGAGGACCAGTGAGAGAAGAGTGCGCATCGCCGACT
This sequence comes from Candidatus Sumerlaeia bacterium, assembly GCA_020831705.1. GTDB lineage: Bacteria > Sumerlaeota > Sumerlaeia > SLMS01 > SLMS01 > JAFIGB01. Next base: position 6,483 of record JAFIGB010000430.1, read on the forward strand.
CCGGAAGGATCATTAAACCTGAACCACTCATCTGGATTCAGGGTCCAATGGACAATGATAATTTGTCACCCAAGGAAAAATGACCCACTTCGATGGAAGATTCGTCAGCGGCAGAGAATGGGAAATGCCAGCAATAAACCAATCACCACAAGAACCCCAAGGGCAACCACGACGGAGTATCCCATGGTTCTGTTCTCAGGAAAGGCGATCTTGGGACAATCGTCATGGGTCCAATGCAACCTGACCGCGAGGGTACCATCCTCCCCCTTGGCATAAACCTCTCCGGGAACCGCCAGCCTCTGGTGCAGCGATTCCATCGACTGAAGCTCACCCGCCGTGTTGACCTCCTCCTTCTTGGGAAGGTGCCCGACCCGTTCGGACCCCAAAAAGACAGCCACGGTATTGGGATCCTGAGGGTTTTCCGTATCTGGAATGAGGTAGACCCACCTCAAACCCTCGTCCTGATGCTTCCGCAGAATCTCCTGAGCCCCATCGGTTACCAGAACATCGATGGTTTCCCCGTTCTCCGATTGGCTTGTTACGATTTTCATCTTGCCGGAATCATCGCTCACTGGTGGGGGAGGGATTTTCTCCATAATCAGGGACACACCTTTCCGGAAATTTTCCTCCAAGTGATGGGCAGTATTTTTTCACCCACCTCCCCGAAGGTTATTATTAGAGTATAAAGAATCTCATAAGAAGTCAACCCCTTGCTTTTGGGAATCACTTTCCAAGGTCGCCCCGGGAAGGCCCAGGCATGAAGAGCCCCACATCGAAGGAATCATTTCCCCGTGAATGTATAGATGTTTGTTCCACGAGCCTTGCAGTGGGAATCGTTTCCCACCGTTCACCGCCAACTACGATCAAGATACTTTACCACACTGCCATCCTCTTTCTGATGGCACACCAGAGGATACTTTCCCTCAAGGACGTCGAGGACGAACTCAACAATGGCCTCCTCCACGGAGGAGTGGTCGGGGCGCTGGAGGAGATCACCGTGGGTATGCCATTCGTGCCCCACCAAACCAATGATGGTGTCATTTCCCGGCAGGTCTCCAATGCAGAATTCGCCGAATTCGTCCGGAAGCGACACAATAATGTCACCATCGCGGCGATCAAAGGGGACGCCTGCCTCATGGAGCTGGCGTGCGATTTCTTCTGTGAACTGGCTAATGGCAGGATGCCCCCAAAGATGAGGGATGAAAAATTCTGATGCAGGCCCGAATCAACCGGAAAAACGGTCGGGATGTGGGCTTCAGGGATCAGGGGGAGGGATGACAAATTGAGCGACCCGAGACATGGGTAACAGATCGTTCCGGAGACATAGGTAACACATCCGTGTACACTCCTCGGTGACAAACCACCGTTGGAGGTCCGGAAAAATGCCTTGGAAGGAATCATCTGTTATGGACGAAAGACTCCTCTTCGTTGCCCGTCTCCTTGAGGGAGATCAAATGAGCCTCCTTTGCCGCGAGTTTGGGATTTCACGGAAAACCGGCTACAAAATCTACAATCGCTACAAGGAACACGGTCTCAACGCTTTAACCGACCGCTCCAAGTGGCGAAGTCTTTGTCATGCTATACGTTGAGGCGAAGAACACCGCAGTCCAGATGGACTACCTGAAGACGGCGCACTGGAACAGGAAGAAGTATCTAATGACCCGACCGTCTAGACGTCTCGGGGAGATGCTCGAACCCTGGCGGTCATCCACGGAGCTGTGGAGGAAGCTGATGAACTATAAGCCTTGACTCAATGGTGTAGCCAGTGTCGACTCTCAACAGTTGATTGAAAGGAAAGTTTCTATGTTTCGAGTTTTAACGAATTCAACTCATGACTTGCGTGAGCTCAACAAGGCACTTGAGCACGCAATTGAAGTTCCGTCCATAAGCGTGGCAGATGGAATGATTGTGGTCGTGGCGAAGTTTGATTCCGAGAATCCGAAAACCAAAGAGTTCTTTAAAGAGACCGAGGGGCAGTCCAGTGGTTCAGGGCTCCCTAACGTTACAGTGTTCGAGAATGAATCTTCGGTCCCAAAAGACTATTAACTGGGTCTTGCCCAGAAACCCACAGGCTAGCGACCGGGCCCGTGTGGGACTAGGAAAAGCAGACCTAACGCGTGAAAAAGCGCCCCGATTTCGTTCGGGGCGATTCTTCGTGAAATGCTGATTCTGTTGTGTTTAGCGAGTGGCACGCCCGACAGGATTCGAACCTGTGACCTACGGATTAGAAGTCCGTTGATCTATCCAGCTGAGCTACGGGCGCGCAGTGGCGAAATGGAGCACCATCTTGGGGGGCGATGGCAAGGAAAAGCCCGCAGGTACAGGTTTTTTGAAAAGGATCCGTGGCTCTTATCTGCTGCGTTTGGCTTGGAGGATTGTCATGAGGTCCCGGGTGAATTGGAGCGCATCGGGGCCGGTGAGGTGGGACCATTCGGGGCAGTCGTAGCCGCTTAATTCGGGAAAATCCTTGTAATGAATGCCGATGGAGCCGGTTTGCTCCACAAGAGGGTCCCAGTGGGTTTCCCTTGGGGAGGTTTCGCGTTCGAATTCACGCAGCCACCCTGTGGAGGGATAACGAATGAAGATGACTTCGCCCCCGCGCGCGGTGATTTTTGCCACGTCTTCAATGACTTCGCCGCGCAGGGATTCAAGGAGCGGTGGGGGAAGGGGGGGCGCACCGGAGAAGAGGGCGCGCCATATTTCCTGGACTTTTTGCTGCAGGTCCGGGTCGGTCTCCATTTTTTTCCACATGACCTGTTGTCTATCAGCCAGAATTTCCCCGAAGTAGGGGGGGAATCGGGGTGGGATTTGAACGCCGCCCCTGTTTTGCAGGGGGATCAGGCTGCGAATCATGTTGTGGAAGCGCAGGTCCTCGGCTTCGAGGAAGGCGATCCGACTTTCGGGAACCATGACCAGTCGCTGGCCTACGAACTCGGAGGGTGTCCGGTTGTGGTAGGCGTTCAGCCAGTCCATTGTTTTGTTGAGGGGTGGACCGCCCGGCGCCCAGAACAGGGACGGTGTATATCCACAGAGGATCGTTCCGCTGAAGTTTTTGTCGTTTGCAAGGTGCGACAATATCGGACGGGCACCAGCTCCGTTAATGGCTAGATTGATGACTTTTCTCCCACCGAAGGCCTGGGACACGGTGTCATGATCGAGGCCGAAGCGAATCCGCGAGGCACCGATAACCACGATGGCATCGGGATGGGAGTCCAGCTTGTCGCGCATGATCGCCCAATGACCCGGGGTGTCGTTGATGGAGGGACCATACCCCATGGCACGGACCCTCATTTCCCAGGCGATGAGAATGGTCACGGTGAGCCCCACCATCAGCAGGGAGACCTTCCCCCAATTGTGCCCGGGTATCAGGCGGATTTTTTTGATTCGGTCAAAACTGGAAGTAAATGAACGCATCGCCGCCTCCCTGACAAAGAATGATCGATACCAGCATGATGGACCAGATAATGGCAACGAGCCACCACGGCGTGGCGGAAACCAGGGCCTCGTGGGTGGTTTTCCGCAAGAGGTAATGGACAAGAACGATCGCCAGATAGATGGCGAGCACGATGACGATATCGGCGGTGGGCAGGAGCATGATGGCGTCGGTGCCACCCTGGCCAACCATGGAGAGGATCATTCGCCAGGAGGACGCCAGGTTTTCTGCGCGGAAGAAGACCCATGTAATACACACCAGCACGTTGGTGATGATGACAAAAAGTATCTCCGCCCACCATGTCTGGACCCAGCGGACGTGGCCGAAGAGCGACCGCAGCGCTTTCTCGGCCCACAGGTATAGCCCGTGAAGGCCGCCCCAGATGACGAAGTTCCACGAGGCACCATGCCAAAGACCCCCAATGAGCATGGTCATCATCAGATTAATGGCGGTTCGGATCCGGCCCTTGCGATTACCACCCATGCCGATATACAAATAGTCACGAAGCCATGTTGAGAGGGAAATATGCCAGCGGCGCCAGAAGTCGGAAAAACCGACGGCTGCATACGGGTACCTGAAGTTATTGGGAATGAGAAACCCGAGACAAAGGGAGGCACCAATGGCGCATGTGGAGTACCCGGCAAAGTCGCAAAAAATCTGCCCTGAAAATGCAAGGGTGCCCACCCAGGCGTCCAGCCAGACAAGGGATTCGGTCGCACCAAACACGGTGTCTGCCGGCTTGGCGAAAAAACTGTCGGCGATGACCACCTTCTGGAACATCCCGAGGGTCAAAAGACAAAGCCCCCACGCCATTTGATCGCGTGACACACGGGGAGGCTCCGGACACTGGGGAAGGAACTGGCTGGCACGCACGATCGGCCCGGCGACAAGCTGGGGAAAGTATGTCACAAAGAGGGCGTAATCCAGAAAGGACTTCACCGGTGTCAATTGTCTGCGGTATATATCGAAGGTGTAGGTCAGGGTTTGAAATGTATAGAAGGAAATACCGATGGGAAGGAGAATATCATAAGGGGCTGGCTGGTATTGGATCCCCACCTTGGCGGCCAGGAAAATGAAGTTTTCAAGGAGGAAGTTGCCATACTTGAAAAATGCCAGAAGCCCAAGATTCACAAGAAGGCTTATCGTCAGGAGCAACTTCCGG